>JBILDK010000291.1:0-4243 GCA_044352625.1 Planctomycetota bacterium | reverse complement strand
CGCCCAGCAACGGTGATCCTGCGCTGAGGTCACCCTCCAACGCCGTGGCCAGGGCGGCGAGATCGGGCTCCTGGGCCGTATCCATCGCCAGGATGAGCGGTCGGGAATCGATGGTGGTGAGTTGACGCAGGGCGGCGCCGGTCTGCTCTGGCCCAGCGGCATCGCACTTGGTCAGGGCAACAAGATGGGCCGCCGCCAACACGTCTGGCAAGAAACTGGGGTTGAACTCGTCGATGCGCGCGACACGCAGAGCGTCCACCACCGCCAGGACCTGTACCTGGCCGACCGCTGGCACCTGATGCAAGAGAGCGACCACTGGCCCTGGCCCAGCGGCGCCGGTGGGCTCGATGCAGATCAGGTCCGGCGCGTGCACGCTGATCAGTTCCGCCACCGCATCTTTGAGATTGCCTGCCAAGGTGCAGCAGATGCATCCTGCCGTGACCTCGCGCACCACCAGGCCGGCGCGCTCCAGCAACTGCCCATCGATTCCGCCGCTGCTGATCTCGTTCTCGACCACCGCGATCCGTCGGCCGGTTGCTGCCCAACGGCGGCCGAGGCCGAGGATCAGCGAGGTCTTGCCGGAGCCGAGGAACCCGGCCACCACCACCACCCTGGTCATGGCTGGATGACGGATTTCCCGAGCGGCCGGGCCGGCCGCGCTCCCAGGGTTGGCCCTGAGGCTGGCGGGACGTACACACAGGTCGGGTCCGAGGCGAAGGCGTCGCCGGTGAGGGCCCAGGTGCGGCTGCGGCTGCCGCCGCAGATGACGTTGTATTCGCAGGCCCCACACTTGCCGGTGAAGGTCTCGGGCTGACGCAGCCGGGTGAACAGCGGGTCGTGGCGATAGACCTCGGCCAGGTCGTGGGTGCGGACATTGCCGGCGACCAGAGGCAGGAAACCGCTGGGGCAGATCTCGCCGGTGTGGCTGATGAAGACGAAGCCGTTGCCGTCGTTGACTCCGGCGAAGCGCGGTGGCGGACCGGCGGGCCGGCGCGCGGCGGATTGGGCGCGTACGCGGTAGAACGGCTGGCCGGCGGTGGTCTTGATGGCGAAGGGCGTGGCCGGATCTTCGGCGATGCTGGCGAGGGTGCGGTAGACGCGCTCGTGGTCGGCGGCGCTGACGATGTCCTCGGCCCCGGCGCGGCCGGTGGGCACGAGCAGGAACACCGACCACTGGCTGATGCCGTACCACGCGCCCAGCGCGGCGATCTCACGCAACTGCCCGGTGTTGTGGTGCCCTACCGAGGTGTTGATCTGGGCGTCGAGGCCGCGCTGTTTGGCGATCTGCAGCGCCGCCAGGGTACGCTCCCAGGTGCCCTGGACCCCGCGGAAGCGGTCATGGGTCGGCTGGTCGGCACCATCCAGGCTCACCGCCATGCGCTTGATGCCGGCCTCGTGCAGCGCGGCGATGGCCTCGGTGGTGAGCAACGGCGTGGCCGAAGGCGTGATCGCCATGCCCAGGCCCAAGGCGGCGCCGTGGCGAACCAGCTCCAGGAGGTCGCCGCGCTTGAGCGGATCGCCCCCGGTGAGCACGAACAGGATCGGCCCGAAGGCACTGCGCACCCGGTCCATCAGCGCGCGGGCCTCGGCGGTGGTCAGCTCATCCGGTGCGGGCAGCGGCGTGGCCTCGGCCCGGCAGTGCTGGCACACCAGGTCGCAAGCCCGGGTCACCTCCCAGATGGCGATGACCGGGGCGTGGTTAAAGGTGGTTGGTGGTTGGTGGTTGGTGGTTGGGCGCTGTCCGGGAGCGCCGGCACTGGTTCCGCGATGACTCATTCAATCCTCAGTATCAGTCTGCACTGGGATAGCATAGCTGTTCCCAACCACCAACCACCAACTACCAACCACCAACCACCGTCCCTACACCACAAAGAACAGGATCACGAACACCTGGGCCAGGAAGATGCGCAGGATCATGGTGGTGGGATACACCGCCGCATAGCCGAGGCCCGGGGCTTCGCCGCCGCAGGTGGTGGTGGCGAAGGCCAGGGCTGGCGGGTCGGTCATGGAACCGGCGAGCACGCCGCACAGTGCCGCATAGTTGGTCTTGAACACCGCGCGCAGGACCAGGCCCACGGTCAGCACCGGGATGATGGTGATGGCGATGCCCCACAGGATCCAGGTCAGGCCCTGGCTGCTGAAGGCCACATTGAAGAACACGTCACCGCTCTTGAGGCCGACGCAGGCGAGGAACAGGCCGATGCCGAACTCCTTCATGAAGTGCAGCATGCCGTGGTTCATGTAGAAATTGAGCGGGCCGATCTTGCCCAGGCTCGACAGCAGGATCGCCACCAGCAAGGGTCCACCCGCCATGCCGAACTTCACCGGCGCGGGGACGCCCGGCAGCGGGATGGCCAGGGCGCCAAGCAACGCGCCCAACGTGATACCGAACAGCAGGGATTCGAGCCGCGGCTTGTCCAGTTCCTTCTCGTTGTTGCCGATGTGGGTGCTGAAGCGCTTGAGCGCGGCCTCGGGACCGACCACGGTGAGCACGTCGCCGATCAGCAGGTCGATGTTGTTGAGGGCCACGAATTCGATGCCGCCGCGTTCGATGCGGGTGATGGTGACATCGAAGGTCGAGGAGAAGGCCTGCTCGGTGACGCTGCGCCCGGTGACGCGCTCATGGCTGACCACCATGTGCTTCATCTGCAGCACTCCGGTGGCCTGGCGCAGATCGGTGTCGATCACCTCGCCCACCATCAACGTGAGTTCGTCGAGATCCTTCTTCGCGCCCACCGCATGCAGCAGGTCCCCCAGCTCCAGCACCTGCTCGTCGCGGGCCACGGTGGCCTCGTCGTTGCGCTGCCAACGCGATACCACCACGTCATTGCCCAGGGCGGTGACCACGGCGCCGATGGTCTTGCCCTTCAAGCCGGGATTGGTGACCCGCAGATTGAGGTTGGCGGGCTTGGGCCGGCGATTACGGGCCTCCTGGGCCAAGGCGGCGCTCTCTTCGAGCGGTTTCACGCGAAACAGGAAGCGTACGGCGAGCATGCTGATGATCACCCCGAGGATGCCCATGGGATAGGCCACGGCATAGCCCGAGGTGGTCACCTTGAGCGGATCCGCCTTGGGTGGAGCAGGCGGCGCTGCCGGGTCGGCAGGAGCCGCCGGCGGCGCGTTCTTGATCACATCCCGCATCGCCGATTGGGCCGCCGACAGACCCGGGGTGTTGGTGACCGCGCCAGAATAGAAGCCGACGGTGGCCTCGGCGGGCATGCCACCGATCTTGTGCGCGCACACCGCGATCGAGAATCCGAGCACCACCACCGAAATCGCCGCCCCGTTCCAGATCAGGCCATTGGCGCGGAACGAGGCGAGGAAGGTCGGGCCCGCCTGCATGCCCACCGCATAGACGAACAGCACCAGGCCACCGTCGCGCAGGAAGTCGAGGACCTTCTCGCGGAAGACCGTGCCCTCGTGATAGCTCTTCTCGCCCAGGGCGTTGATCAGCCATGTCGCTTGGTGCTCGTTCCAGCAGAAATGGGCGAGCAGGATGCCGGCGAAGAGCGCCCCGGTCAGGCCCAGGGACACGCCCTTGATCTTGATCGAGCCGATGACGATGCCCACCACGCCCACGATGGCGAGGACCAGGACCATTCCGCCGACTGTTCCGGCAGTAAGCAGTTGCAGGTAATTTGTCAGCATGAAGGCACCTCGTTGGGGATCCTAGGGGCCGCGACTGAATCCCTGATGGGTATTCAGCATGACGCCTGACCCTTCACGCTATGGCGGGCTACGGCAATGCTTCCACCGCATGAGTCGCCGCCGCCGGCAGATCCGGCAGATCCAGATGGATCACCCAACGGCCGGGGGCGGGCAGCGTGGCCCGCAACGGCTGACCCGGATCGGCCCAGGGCCAACGTTGATCCAGGGCGGCGGCGCTGGGGCGATAGGCCCGCACCACCGCGCCCGCCACTGCCGGGCCACCGCTGAGGGTGCAGGTCAGCGCGGCCCCCTCCACCGTCACGGCGAACACCCGGCCCGAGGCGGCGAAGGCGGCGCGGCGCGTCTTGTCCCCATCCAAACGTTCGGCCGCAGTCCACGGCCGCGGCTCGACCTTGCTGATGCCGACCCGACGCGCCCCGACAATGAGAATGGTATTGGGAATGATGGTGATGCCGATGATCACGAACGGCATCCACGCCCACGGCGACCAGCGCAGGGGATTCATGGCGGAAACGGTGGTTGGTGGTTGGTGGTTGGTGGTTGGTGGTTGGGATCGAAACCCCAAACCGGGTGA
>JBILDK010000290.1:0-4247 GCA_044352625.1 Planctomycetota bacterium | reverse complement strand
TTGAGTTGGCCGAGGAGGCGCAGGACGTGGCGGACATCCCGCATGTGCTGGCCGTGGTGCGCCTGCTCGCCGGTCTGCACCTGCCCGAACTGCACGCGGCCCAGGCCCCGCCCAAGCCGGTCGAGCCACCCGGCGAGGTGCCGGAGTTCGTTTCCGGGCCTGCGCCAGCGGATGAGGCCACGGGCGCGCCCGGGCCGCAATGATCAGCCTGGCAGGAAACCAGGCGGCCCAGCATCGGTTCCTGTGCGACCTGGGGCCAGGCGAGACGACCTATCAGGGCGGCCTGGGCTCGGGCAAGACCTGGGCAGGATCGCGGAAGCTCCTGCGCCTGCACGGTCTCAACCGCTGCCCATCCTTCGCCGCCGCGCCGACCCGTGGCGACTTGTGGCGCATCGTGGTCCCTGCGTTGTGCGCAGCGCTGGACGAGTGGCGGCAGCCCTACCGCCTGCGCCGGTCACAGCCTGAGCACCTGCTGGTGTGGGGTCAGCCCATCCACCTGCTGTCGGCGGATGTGCCCGACCGCTTCGCCGGGTTCGAGGTGGGGGCCGGGTGGGTGGACGAGGCCGCGCGCATCCCTGAGGACGCGAACGATCCGCGCGGCGACGCGCCAACCCAGATCCGTACCCGCCTGCGCCATCCCCGTGCCCGGGTACGGCACCTGCTGATGACCACCACCCCCGAGGGCACGCGGTCGTGGATTGAACGCGACTTCGGCACCCCTGAAGCGCGGGGCACCATGCGGCGCCGGTACATCGGCAGGACCGCCGGCAACAAGGCTCTGGCCGCTGACCAGGTCGAACGCTACGCCGCCGGCATCCCGGCTGCGCTGCGGCAGCAGTACCTCGACGGCGAGGCGGTGGACTTCGCCGGCAAGCGGGCCCATCCAGGCTTCGTGCCGTCGCTGCACCACCGCGCCGAGGAGGCGGTGAAGGGCCTGCCGCTGCACGTCGGCATGGATTTCAACGTAGCGCCGCTCTGTTGGGTCCTGGGCCAAGTCATCGGCCAGGGCCCCAGCGCCCGCGTGCATGTGATCGATGAGCTGGTGATCGAGGATCACGCGACCATCGAGAAGGCGATGCACGCCGCCCACGCCAAGGGCTGGGGACAGGCGGCGGCCGTGCATCTGCACCCCGACCGCAGCGCGAACAACCGCAGCGTCGGAGGTAATCCCCTGGCCTTCCAGATCGGTCAAGTGGCGCGGGACCTTGCCTGGCGCTACGCCCTGCGCGCCGATGGGGCAAACCCGCCCATCAACGCCCGGATTGCGATCCTCGACACCTTGATCGAGCCCGCCGCCGGTGCGCCAAGACTGACCGTTCACCCGCGCTGCGTGCGCCTGACCCGCGAGCTGCTGAGCGTGGGGCGCCTGACCTCTGGCGCGTACGACCCGGGGCGGCATGGGCAGTCCGGGCACATCCTCGACGCCCTGGGCTATCTGGTCTGGGACGAGTTGCGCCCGGGCGGCGGGTTCGCCTGCGGATGAGCGGTGCGACTGGTGCACAGTCGCAGGGCCGCCCCCCGTTGGATAGCCTGCGCCGATGCTCCCCCTCCTGACCGCCGGCGCCGCGCCTGACGACCTGCTGCCCGACACCTACGCCGCCGAGGCGCTGTTGCGGGCCTACTGGCGCACCAGCGACCGCTTGCGCGATGACGCCGGACTGCGCTACGGCGAGGCCAAGGACGGCGACAATCGCCCGATCATCCCGCGCCACCCGCGCGAGGACGAGGGCAAGGGATCGCGCTGGGAGGCCCGTCAACAGGGCTGCCGGCCACAGGCCTATGTGCGCCAGATCGCGGATCACTACGTGTCCCAGGTGTGCCGGGCCCGGGTTACCCGGGCCATTGCTGATGGTGCCGCCCTGCCGGATCAGCTCACCGCCCTGATCAAGGACGCCGATGGCGTGGGCACCGGGCTTGACCTGGTGCTGCGCGCCGCCGCGCGCCTCGCGTTCGTTGAGCGCGTGGCATATCTGTTCGTGGACTGGACCGGGGATGGCGGGGCCGAATCCCAGGCAGACCAGGCCGGGGCGCGGTTCGTGGTGCGGGTGGTGTCGGCGGATGACGTGCTCGCCGTCGAGCGCACCCAGGCCGGCATCGTGCTCGCCGCGATCCTGCTCCTGCCGCTACCGGATGGGACCACGCGCATCGTGCGCGTGGACGGCGAGACCATGCAGGTTGCCGACCTGGTGGACGGCAAGCTCGGAGCGGCCAGCGACCCCAAGCCGCACAGCCTGGGCGGCTGCCCGCTGATCCAGCTCGGGCCGGCCCCGGCGATCATCCCGGCCGTGGCCGAGTGCCAGCAGTCGATCGCCATCTCTGATAGCCTGCTGCGCTTCCGCAACGGCGAGGACGCGGTGCCGTGGATCGTGGTCACCGGCACCACCAACGCCGCGGGATTCGTCGCGGAACTCGCAAAGAACCCGACCTTCAGCGCCTTCGAGGACGCAAACACCAAGGCGCAGCACATCGGTTCCGACGTGGCCGTTGCCGAAAGCCTACGGAAAACCATCACCGACGATGAGGAACGGCTGTACCGGGCCGCCAAGGTCCGCCCGGTCGGGGCCCAGGGCGCGCCGGAATCCGGCATCGCCCACGCCTATCGGTTCGTGGACGCTGACGCCGAGCTGGCGACCCTGGCCGGTATGATCGAGGGCGCCGAGCGCTCGCTCTGGGCGCGGTGGTGCGTGGGCCTTGGCCTCGCTGCCGACCTGCTCACCGTCACCTGGCCGCGCACCTTCGTGCCGGTCGATCGCGGGGCCGAGATCGACCATCTCATGCTGGTGTCGGCATCCACCCTGCCCGAGCCGATCAAGCAGCGCGAATACCGCCGCGCCGCGGTCACGCTGTACCCCGACGATCCCGCCCTGGTGGACGAGTTGCAGGGCATCAGCGACCCGGCCCAGGCCGGCACCTGAGCCATGCCCATCCGGCGCGTGGATGTCGCATTCCCGACCATTGACCAGGTCGCGGCGGACGTGGCCGGCGACGGCGGCAACGCCGGGGCCATCAGCGACCGCACCGCCGGGGCGCAGGGCGATTACGTCCTGGTGTTTCGCACCGCCCGGGATGGCCGTGTGCGGCCCGAGCACGCAGCGCTTGAGGGGCACACCTGGGAACTGACCGACCCCGACGCCCCAAGCCCACCGCTTGCCCCCGGCTGCCGCTGCCAGGTCGAGATCGTGCCCCGTGACCAGGCAGAGCGCCGCGAGACCAGTACCAGCGCCGAGGCTCTGGACAAATTCAAGGACCTGGAAAAGAACCTCGCCCAGGTCTACCCCGCCGACGTGGTCGAAGCCTATCGCCAGGACCTCTTGCCGGCGGACGTGATCATCCAGCGCACCGGCGACCGCATCAGCACCGCCCAGGCCCGGGCCATCATCGCCAGCCGCCGGGCCGAGCTCGAACCCAAGGCCGCTTTGCAGGCGGTCGCCGCCCTCGCCGATCGTGGTCTCTCGGGCCGCGTGCTGTGGCCCATCGTGGAGGATGCCCAGCGGCGGATTGATGCAGGGGCGGCAGCGCTCGACGCCGCCAAGGCCGCACTGATGGGCACCGTGCGGCGCGGCTCGGTCACGCCGCGCACCGCGGACAAGGCAGCGCGGGAATTGGTGCGGTCGCGGTTGATTGGCGCCCGCGACCCGAAGGCGATCAAGGCGGATCCGCCCAAGCCGCCACCGAAACCGGAGCCGCCGCAACCCCAGACCCCAGAGCCCAAGCCGGATCCCGTCGAGGTGACGCGGCGGCAGGTCGCTACCATCACCCGGGAGTTGGCAGACCTGGACAAGCGGCGCGACGCGACGGGAGCGCTCATGCCCGAGGCGCTGGCGGCGGCGCATGCCAAGGTTGCTGTTCCTGACGCCGAGCGAACTGCGGCAACGGTCACCATTCCCAAGAGCCGGCAGACCGATGAAATCAGGGCGGGGGAAAAATTCTTCCGGTCTATGGTTTCGCGCGCGGCGCTGTCCGATCAGCAAAAGCTGGAGGTTGTCGCATCAAAGGCTCGCCGGGCATCTGCTAAGCCATGGAGGGGAACCATACACGTCAGCGATAAAAGCGATCGCCACACCGTTGCCCATGAGTTTGGGCATCTGCTGGAAGGCGACCCCAAAGTCAAGGCCGCGGCGCTCGCGTTCGTCCAGCGTCGGACCTCTGGAAAGCCGCTGGTTCAGATGAAGGGTTATGGACCATCGGAAATGGCTCGTGATGGCGGATTCATAGATGAATACGTGGGAACGCACTACGACAGCGGA
>JBILDK010000289.1:0-4248 GCA_044352625.1 Planctomycetota bacterium | reverse complement strand
ACCACCAGAAACCAACCACCAACCACCAACTGCGACAGGCAGGTTTAAATTCCGTCCCATCTCATGGGGCGGGATGGAAGCCCGGACTTCCCAAAGGGCCTTTACCAACGTTCTAACCGGAGCCATGCCGACGGGCCAGCTCACTGGTGTGTCATTGATGGTTTGTTCGATGAATAATCGTTGATCTTTTGGCGAAGAGCACGGCCACTCCCGCACGAGACGTTGCCGGCTGATGTCTGGCAAAAACGCATGACGTGAGAATCATGGATAGGATGAAATTGACCCTTTATAGGTCCGTAAGGACCACTCATGCACCAGCATGCCCGTCAATTGCGTGTCGATGATGGCCATCATTGCGCTATTCGGCTGAATTCGCGCTGCCTGCGCCGGGCGTTTCTCTGTGATGGAGTGGACGAACACCGGCGCGCGTTGGTGCGCGATCTGCTGACATCAGGCGGCTGGGGCGGTGGGTTGGAGGGCGTTCTGAACCGGCACCTGGTCCACTTCCACAAGCAGCTGCCCCACCACGGGAAGGGGAATCGTCCGATCATCATTGCCCCAAGGCCAAGGCACCTGCTCTAAGGTTGGTCGCGGCCTTCACGGTTGGTCTGGTGGTGGTGGTCGTACCACGATGGTTATCCGCGGAATACGATCAGGACGTCATAACGTTGCAGTTTGCCATCCTCGCCCATTGCCTTCCGTGATTCAGCCGTGGGGGGCTTGCAAATCAGCACACTCTGATTCAAATTCTTACAACGCCTCAACCCCGACACCCCCTCGCAACCCGAGGGGGTGTCTGTTTTGGAATCCTCATGAGCACGTTGCAGGTCTATAACACCCTCACTCGTCAGAAGGCTGCCTTCGTACCCCGCGTCGCCGGGGAGGTTGGCATGTACCTATGCGGACCCACGGTCTATGACGATTGCCACATCGGGCACCTCATGGGCCCCGTCCTGTTCGATGCGGTGGCGCGCTGGTTTGCGGTGCGCGGCCATACGGTGCGATTCGTCAACAACATCACCGACATCGACGACAAGATTATCACGCGCGCCTTCACCACTGGCGAGCCGTGGCAGGACATCACCGCACGCTACACCGCCCAGTACCGCGACCTGTTGGCGCGGCTGCACGTCACTACCATCACTGACCACCCACGCTGCACCGACTACGTAGCACAGATGGTGACATACATCGACAATCTGGTGCGATCCGGTCGAGCCTATGTCGCGGCGGATGGCGTGTGGTATGACGTGGGCCAACAGCCCAATTACGGCAAGCTCAGCGGACGGAAGCGCGAAGAGATGCTGAGCGACGCCAGCAAGGACACCGCCACCTCGGGCCTGCGCTCCAAGGCTGATTTCGCCCTGTGGAAACTGGTGAAACCGGGTGAACCAAGCTGGCCGAGCCCGTGGGGCGACGGCCGCCCTGGCTGGCACATCGAATGCAGCGTGATGTCGCTGCACACCCTCGGCGCCGATTTCGACGTCCATGCTGGTGGCGAAGAGCTGAAGTTTCCTCACCACGAGAACGAGATCGCCCAGGGCGAGGCTCACGGCGGTGGATACGCCCGTTGCTGGATGCACAACAACCTGGTGCAGTTCGAAGGCTCCAAGGTGTCAAAATCAGACCCGCGCATGCGCGAGCCAGCGTTCAGCCTGCAATTTCAGGCCAAGGCGGTGGTCGCGGCCCACGGTGCCTCGGTCATTCGCTTTTTGCTGCTCAACGGCCACTATCGCCGTCCGGTGGATTTCGCCCCCGGCAATATCGGGGCGATCCGCACCGCGTTGGGGCGCCTGCACAAGGCCATCGGCGGAGATCTGGACATTGCCGGCAACGCGCCCCTGGCCGAGATCGAGGCCCGACCGCTGTCCGAGCCAGCCGCCAAGCACCGCTCCCGTTTCGTGGCGGCAATGGATGACGACTTCAATACCGGCGCAGCCATCGCCGAGTTGTTCGGCCTGGCCGGCCTGATCAGCAAGGCCGGGGCCGATGAGGCCGCTACGCTGCGCCTTCTGCTGCGCGATCTCGGCCGCCTCATCGGCCTGTTCCAACCCAGCGATGGTGCGGATACCACGCAGACCGCCGGGGCCGCCGACGGCACGCTCGACACGGTCATGAGCCTGGTCCTCGACCTGCGGCAAAAGGCCCGGGCCAACCGCGACTTTGCCACGTCGGACCTGATTCGCGATCGGCTCAAGACGGCGGGAATTGTCGTCAAAGATGGCAAGGACGGCGCGACCTGGGAACGGACCTAGCCCGTGTTTACCGGCATCATCGAACACATCGCCTTGGTGACTGCGGCCGAGCACCGCCATGACGGCAGCGTGCTCACGGTGGACCTCGGCCCCCTCGCCGAGGGCACCAAGCTGGGGGACTCCATCGCCACCGATGGCATTTGCCTGACGGTGACGCGGCTCGATGGGGTGCTGGCGCGCTACGACGTCAGCGCCGAGACCCGGCGCAAGACCACCCTGCCCGGATGGAAGCCTGGCAAGCGGGTGAACTGCGAGCGCGCATTGCGCCTGGGCGATCGCCTGGGCGGGCACATGGTCGGCGGTCATGTGGATGGCATCGGTCGGCTGCTCGAACGCCGCCGCGAGGGCGACGGCGAGCGCCTGACTTTTGTCCTGCCCGATGGGGGCGCCGTGCTGGTGGTTGAAAAAGGTAGCGTGAGCATTGACGGAATCAGCCTGACCACCTGGGACTGCCGCGGCGCCCGCTTCAGCGTCGCGGTGGTGCCGCATACCATCCGCAACACCACCCTGGCGGATCTGCGCCCCGGTCAGACGGTGAACCTGGAACAGGATGTGGTCGGCCGCTGGGTCGAACGCTTGGCGCGGCCGGGATAGACGGTGGCGCCTCCATACGGGGCAACGCGAGCCAATATCATCCAGGTCGATGTTGCCCACCTGGGGTCCGGACCTAACCTGCCTCATCCGCAGGAGTCCGCATGAATTGTCACCACCTCGCTCTCGCCCTTCTCGCCTGCATGCTGCTCTGCTCTTGTGGCACCGCCCCTGCCAAGGCGGGCGCCCCGCCCCCGCCTCCGGTCGGCGTTGCCAGTCCGATCGCCAAGGATCACGCCACCATCCGCGTGATTACCGGCCATCTCGAGGCTGCCGAGACCGTGGAGTTGAAACCGCGGGTTAGCGGCACGGTGGTCGCGGTGGCGGTGAAGGACGGGGCCTTTGTCGCCGCCGGGGACGTGATCCTGCGCATCGATCCAGCGGACAGCCAGGCAGCAGTGGCGCGGGCCGAAGCCGATCTGGCGCAAGCCACCGCCCAATTAACCCAGACCGAACAGCAGTTCGCCCGCACCTCCAAGCTGGTGGACGGCAATCTGATCAGCGGCCAGCAGGCGGATGATGCCGCCACCGCGGTGCAAGCTGCCACCGCCGAACGCGCTGCGGCTGAGGCCGCGCTGCACACCGCGAAACTCGATCTGGAGCGCTGCGCGGTGCGTTCGCCCATCGCCGGCACCATCGGCCGCATCCTCACCACGGTCGGCAATGTGGTTCAGGGCGGCGGGCCGGTGCCGCCGACGCTGTGCGCCGTGATCCACCGCACCGACGTGGTGCGGGCGGTAGCGGATCTCGACGAGACGGCTTGGCGCACGCTGGCTCCGCGAGTTGCTGCGGGCGAGACCATCCCGGTTACGGTCGGCCTGAGCGGCGAGGATGGCCTACCCCACAGCGGCTCGCTGACGTTCACCGCCAACCAGATCGATTCGGCTACCGGCACCATCCGTCTGTATGCCGAACTGCCTAATCCCAAAGGACTCCTCACCCACGGAGCCTTTGCGCGCATCGGCATCGAGATCAGTGCGCCGCGCACGGTGCTGCTGGTGCATGAGCGCGCCATCCTCGCCCAGGTCGCCACGCGCTACGTCCTGACCGTCGATGCCCAGGGCGCGACCGCGTTCCGGCCGGTGAAGCTGGGCGAGCGCGTGGGCCAGTTCCGCGTGGTCGAGCAGGGCCTCGCCGCAGCGGACCGCATCGCGGTCAACAACCTCGCCAAGATCTTCTTTCCTGGCATGACCGTGACCCCGGTACCGGCGACGATGGAGACCCTGGAAAACGCCACCCCGCCGGCCGAGGCCGCAGGGAAGCCCCAGTGAAACGTCTCGCCCTGTTTTTCATCGACCGGCCGATCCTGGCCGGCGTCCTGTCGTTGCTCATCCTGCTGCTGGGCGCGGTGTCGATGTTCCGTCTGCCGATCTCGGAATACCCCGAAGTCGTGCCCCCCACC
>JBILDK010000288.1:0-4257 GCA_044352625.1 Planctomycetota bacterium | reverse complement strand
CGCCCAGGCCTTGGCCAAGGAGCTGGACGCCAAGTCGCGGAATGACCTGGTGGCGCCAGGTGCCGTAGCGCTCGACCAGCCGCACGCTCACCCCGGCGTCGGCATAGCCCTGATGACGCCGGTCGACCTGGTCCTGCTCGACGCCAGCGATGACGCCATCGTGGTAGGCGAGCAGCCGCACGCCGCCCTCGCCATCGACGCCAAAGCCGTTCCACCATTGGCTGGCGGCGAGGTACGCCTGCCCGGTGAGGCGCTGGGCTTGGGTGTCGCGTTGGATGCGGTGGAGCTCCTCGCCCCAGCCCTCGACCCCGGCGTGAAACGGCCCCACCAGCTGCCATGGCGAGGAGATCGCCTGGACCCCGAGCCAGCGTTCAGTGGCGTCGATGTCCTCGGCGTGCCGTCGCGTGGTATCGACCACGATGGTCCCGCCGGGCAGGCCATAGGCGATGGCCGCGGTGCGCGTCGGATACGGCCGACGTGCCAGCTCCTCGGGCATGTAGTCCGCCATCCAGCGCAGCGCGTTGGCGTCTTGCGGACCGCCCGGCTCGACCGGGTCGGAATCCGGGGTCACCACATAGCGGCCCATGAGCAGGCCCGAGCCGGGTCCGGCTAGCGGGGCGTAGTGCGCCACATCGTAGTAGTCCTGCTTGCGCGTGGCGAGCTCGGCACCTTTGTCAACCTGGCCACGGATTTTTTCCGCGGGCATGGTGAAGAACTCGGCATTACCGCGGCCCCAGGTCGGATGCCACCAATGCGCGCGCAGGCCGCCACCGCCTCCGGCGATGGAGGCGACATCGGCGCGGCCATCGATCCCGGTACGCCAATCACCCATCGCCGGCAGGTCGGTGCCGACCCAATAGCGGGCGAAGGTTCCGAGGCGCTTGGCGCTACCCACCACCACCCGCGACCAAGGGTAGTCGAGTACGAAGTCGCGATAGATGTAAGGCAGCCAGATCACCGGCACTCCGGTCACCGTGCCGGCGGGGCTGATCAGCTCGATACCCTCGACGGCCTGGGCCACGTCCCTGCGCTCGGGGTCGCGCTCATCGCGCAGAATCACGCGCAGGCGGTGCGTCCAGAAGCCGATGATGCCGCCGTGCCCAAGGTGGGCGTTGACGTCGCGCAAAATGATTTCGTGACGGTTGATCTCGGCTTTTTTCGCGGTGGCCACCAAGCGACGGCCGTCCTTGAGCTCGATCGTGGCCTCAACCTCGAAGGCCTCGGCCGTCTGGCGGTTGGGATGTGCGCCGAGCTGCTTGGCGGCGATGCGCACACCGGGTCGGCGCAGGACCACATCGCCACTCGCCCAGAGATCGTCATTGGCAGGATCGTAGCGCAGATGATCGGCGATGAGCAGGTCGCCATCCAGCCGCGCCACCACGCCCTTCACCGCCACCACGCCATCGGGACCGAGGCTGGCACCGGGGCTCTCGATGCGCAGGCGCTCGAACGGCAGGTCGGCGGCAGCGGCGGGGGCACCGACACAACCGAGCGCGAGAAGCAGCGGAACGAGGCGACGCATGCGGTGGCGCATGGTGGGGCGCAGCGCCGGCCTGCCAGCGGATTCAGCCGGGTCCGGAAATCGTGTAAGGGGGGAGGGCTACCTACCCTCCTGCGCCATATTCAGGAAGCATCCGATATCCCAGCCGTGGAAGAAAGGATGACCACGGTAGGTCCGGGCTCATCCCGCATGGTGGGATGCTCGAAGCGCTCGCCACCGCGGCGTGGCAGGCACACCGGCTGGCCGAGAACGCCCAGCGCGCCAGCGGCTGCCCTCAGAGCCTGTATCCACCCCGCCATGCTCCATGACCACCCCGACCACCTGCACTCCAATCCCGGTAAAAGCCTGGGCGCAGTGGCGTGACTGGATTCCACCGGCATGCCGCCTGGGCGATAGGTGCCTGATTCGATACGGTTTATTCAGTCGCTTACGTTTCAACACCATCTAAACCGCATCCTCCCCGCACGACTTTGCCTGAGCGGGTAACGGGAAGAGTCGTAACGATGTCAATGATCGTCGGACACTTGAGTCCGTGTAGGCGTTGTCTGCACCAGGCATGCAAGATTTCACGGGTGAAGCCGGTCTCGGCTGGCTGATTCAAGACGATCTTGGCAGCCACAACCTCGCCCAGGCGGCTATCGGAGCGCGCGTATACCAGTGCGTTGCGGACGGCCACGTGGGCCTCAAGGACAGCTTCCACTTCCATCGGGTAGACTTTGATTCCCGCGACGTTGATGAGGTCCTTGATCCGACCAAGCAAACGCACGCTGCCGTCGGCAAGGATCTGGGCGCGATCGCCGGTCCGGAACCATCCCTCCACCAGGACGTCCGCGGCCAGTTGCGCGGGCGAGATGTAGGCGTCGAACCGCCCAGGACCGCGCAGTGCGAGTTCGCCGGACCCATCAGGCTCAGGGTCCAGGATACAGGCTTCGAACCCAGGCGCGGGTTTACCGACATCTCCGATGCCACCGCCATCCCCAATGAGCGGGAGTCCAAGTTCGATGATGCCTAGTGCTTGCCGCACGCGGATCCTGTGCTTCTGTTCAAGCCCGACGATGGTCTGGGCGTCAATGGCGGCGGTCGTTGAGACGGCCTCGCGCAATCCGCTCAGCGAACCCACCGGCAGCTGGGCCAATCGGCGAAGCTGCCACGGTGACGCATAGGCGAGGTCGGTCCGTTCGTTGCGGATGATGTCGGCGATGTGAACCGCCTGTGACCGATTGGCGATAATGATGGTGGTACCGGCACTCAGGGCCGCGAGGACCGAGGCCGCCCAGTGGTAGGCCATGGGCAGGCTCCACAGCATCCTGCGCCCAGGCTGCAGGCCCAGGGCCTGGGCAGCTGCGGTGATCCGGGCGTCCAAAGTCTGCCGCGTCAGCAGCACCCCCCGGGACGTGGCGGTTGTGCCGCTGGTGTAACGGATGAAGGCGCTGTCATGAAACGGGGCGAATGGCGGCGGCTGGCCGGTGGCTCGAACTCCATCCTCGTCCACCAGCCAGGCGACAGCGGTGCGTTGGATGAGTTCGTCGCGCTCGCTCATTGTCAGATGACAGTCGATGGGGACATGCACCGCGCCGAGGGCCAGCGTGCCGAGGCCAGCCGCAATGGCCGGATGACCGTCATCTAAGATGGTGCCTACTCGATCCCCCGTCCGCACTCCTGTGGATGCGAGCTTGGCCGCGTGGGCAATCCACAGTTGTTCCAGGTGGGCGAAGCTGATGCGATCCATGCCGTCGATGACGGCATCCCCATGGTGGCGGCCGATCTGATTCAGCAGGTCCATGGGTTGGTTCCCAAGGCATTTCCGATCATCACGGCCGAGCCGGTGACGCGCAGGGCAGCGGCCGCCTGCGGTTGCGCGGCCAAACCCCGACCGCAGACGCGCCATCCGCGCGGCAGGGTTGGGGACATGGTTACCTGCTCTGGGACGCCATAACGCGAACCTGGCGGCCAAACCCAGTCGACGCCACGGGCGTGATGGAACTCGCAGGGCCAGGAGGCCCAACACAGGCCTCGATGGGCGGTCGAGAACAACTCCGCAAGGGTCAGGCCCTGGCAGCCGCCAAGGTCGCGTTCGATGAATCCGATATGCTCGACCGCTTGTGCTCCGAGGCGGGCGTTGATCCGCTCGACAGCGGCGAGTCCCTGTGCGGCCTCGCTGGCGTCGATGGTGAGCTGCCACCGTCCGCCAGCCAGCGCCTCAAGGGCAACCTGGCCAGGATGGATCTCGGCGATGCGTCGGAGAATCGATTTGGCCGGAATCTCGCCGAGCCAAACCGCGCAGCGCCAAGCCCCCCACTGGGTGGCTGCTCGGCCCCGCATCACCACCCCGCGCGCATCGATGACGCGATCGAAACCCGAATCGCAGTCATCACCACAATTGAACTGAGTTTCCACGCCATGGTCATGGATGCGCCGGAGCAGGCCTTGAGAGAGGGTCTGCGGATCAGTTGGCAACAACCAGACTCGACCGCGCCGGAGGGGCTTGCCACTGGCCATGAACGGCAGCCAAGCCTCGACCATACCGGGTTCGAGGAGTTGCGGTTCTCGCGTGTCGTTCGCGAAGAATCCGCACAAGGTGCGGTGGTGGGCGGCGACGGCGGCTCCGCCCAGGCCGGATGAGTGTTCGCGCAGCACGACGCGGTCGCCGGCAGCAGCGGCGGCGACGCCGGCGGCGACACCGGCCATGCCGCCCCCCAGGACCAGGGTCCTATGGCGCACGGGTCAACTCCAGGGTGATGGCCTCGGCGAGGGTG
>JBILDK010000287.1:0-4268 GCA_044352625.1 Planctomycetota bacterium | reverse complement strand
CGGACTTAAAATCCGCCGGTAGCAATACCGTACGGGTTCAATTCCCGTCCCCGGCACCATGTGGATGTGGCGATGGATCTCCTTCCTGACGCTTGGGCGGCGTTACTGGCGGATGACCCCGAGGTCCAGGGGGCGATGGTGCGACTGAAACTGGCGCTTGTTGGTCGTGCCACGATTCCCGCGCAGCCGCTGCTGACCGCGGCGCTAGCTGCGTGTGCGCCCGCGGCGGTGCGCGTGATCGTGCTCGGTCAGGACCCGTATCCGACCCCGGGCCACGCCTGCGGGCTGGCCTTTGCGGTAGTCCCGGAGTGCCGGCAGGTGCCGCGTTCGTTGCGCAATATCCAGGATGAGGTGCGACGCGAACTGCCCTCTGCCGAGGTCGAGCTACAGGCATGGGCGGCGCAAGGGGTTCTGCTGCTCAATCGCTGGTTGTCGCTGGATGCGGACCTGCGCAGGGATTGGGACGTGCTGACCGGGGCCTGTTTGCGCGCGGTGTGGCAGCGCGGCGGGCAGCCGGTGGTGGCGCTGTTGTGGGGGCGGCCGGCCATCACCCACGGGGCGTGGATGGGCGTTCCTCTGCCTCCGCGCCGGCTGGTGTTGAGCGCCTCGCACCCCAGTCCGTTGTCATGTCGTCGGCCCTGCGGCGCGGCTCCAGCATTTGCCGGCTGTGGACATTTTGTCGCGGTCAACCGTTTCTTGACGGAGCACGGGGCGAGCGCCATCCGCTGGTAGGTGGTTCCGTCGCGCCGGAAGGGGCTATAACCGCACCCACGATGAAGCCCTTGCCGCTGCTCGACGCCCTGCTCACGCCCGCAGACCTGCGCAAGCTCGCTCCCGAGGAGTTGACGCAACTCGCCGAGGAGATGCGCCATCGCATTAAGGAGACGGTCAGCGCCCACGGTGGCCACCTGGCCTCGAATCTCGGCACCATCGAACTGACCATCGCCATGCACCGGGTGTTCGATTTCTCCAGTGACCGGGTGCTGTGGGATGTGGGTCATCAGGCGTATCCGCACAAGCTGCTCACCGGCCGCGCCAAGTCCTTCCACACTAATCGCCAGTCCGGCGGCATCTCGGGTTTTCCCGATCCCAAGGAAAGCCCATTCGATATCGCCAAGGTTGGTCACAGCTCGACCGCGATTTCGACCGGGGTGGGCGTGGCCGAGGGCTATCGCCGCCTCAAACATCGCCGTCATACGGTGGCGGTGATAGGGGACGGTGCACTTACCGGGGGCATGGCCTTCGAGGGCCTGATCAATGCGGGCCAGCTCAAGAGCGACCTGGTGGTGATCCTCAACGACAACGGCAATTTCATCGACGCGCCCACGGGTTCGTTGCACACCCATCTCGATCGCATCCGTACCGGCTCGATGTTCAGTTACCTGCGCGAGCGCTTCATGGGGGCGATCAAGCGCCTGCCCAAGGGCCACGACCTGGAACGCATGGCCGAGCACCTCGAGCTCGCTGCGCACAAGCTGATTTCCCCGGGCTACATCTTCGAGGATCTCGGATTCTCGTATTTTGGACCGGTGGATGGCCATGACGTGGCAGCGGTCGAGGACTTGCTGCGTCGTGTCGCCCGGCTCAAGGGCCCGATCCTGGTCCATGCGGTCACCAAGAAGGGTGGCGGCTGGCAGCCGTCCTCCAGTGACCCGTTGAAATTTCACGGGCCGAAAGGCTTCCACATCGAGACCGGAGTTTTCGAGCCGGTGGTCAAGGGCCGTTCCTATTCCAGCGTTTTTGCCGAGTCGCTGATCGAACTGGCGCGGGAGGACGACCGTGTGGTCGGAGTCACCGCCGCCATGCCGAGTGGCACCGGCTTGCGCCAGTTCGGACAAGCGTTCCCAGATCGCATGTATGATGTCGGCATCTGTGAACAGCACTCCTTCGCCTTCGTCCAGGGCCTCGCGGTCGCTGGGATGCGACCGGTGTTGGCGCACTATTCCACCTTCGCCCAGCGCGGCTACGACCAGCTCTTCCAAGAAGTCGTGGTTCAGCGCGACCTGGGTTTGGTCATCACGTTGGATCGCGCCGGACTGGTGGGCGAGGACGGCGAGACCCATCAGGGTCTCTACGACCTTGCCTGGTCGCGGACCCTGCCGGGCTTGGCGCTGATGGCGCCCAAGGACGGACATGAACTGCGCGCCATGCTGCGCTGGTGCCATGAGGAACGCCAGAAGCCCACGCGCCTCGCTGGTTATCTCATCCGCTATCCCCGTGACGAGGTTCCCGAGTGCAATTGGGGCATCACTGCCAGCGCGCCCCTGACCCTGGGCAAGGCAGAGGTCATCCGCCAGGGCGACAGCGGTCTCATGGTGTGGGCTTATGGTTACGGCGTGTACGCAGCGTGGCAGGCCCTGGTGATGATGGGCGAGGCGGCCGCGGGTGTGACCCTGGTCAACGCACGCTTTGCCAAGCCGCTGGACCAGGCCCTGCTTGCAGAACTCGCTGCGACCCACCGCCAGGTGTTATCGATCGAGGACCACGCGCTGCCCGGCGGGTTCGGCTCCTGCGTGGCTGAGGCCATCATCGATGCTGATCTCGACCTGCGCCTCACCCGTCTGGGCGTGCGCGATGAACTGGTGGCCCATGCCAGCCGGCCACAGCAGCTCGCTGATCACGGCATTGATCCCGTGGGCATCGCGGCCGCGATCCGCCGCCTCATCACCCCAGCCCAAGGTGCGATTCCGTTCACCCGCGTAGGCTGAAGGTCTGGGGCCACGGTCGCGCGGCCGCGCCGGTGACGAGGGCGACGAGGATGCGGTGCGGGCCATGGATTGGCCGCTCATCCCCCGGGAGCTGACAGCAAACAGCGGCGACCGCGCCGCATTGCAGGGTGGGAAGCTAGTCAGAGGACGTCGGTCGCGGGAATCATCTCACGCAGCCGTTCGATGGCTTTGGCCTCAAGCTGGCGAACCCGCTCGCGGGTGAGCTTAAAAACCGTGCCGATCTCCTCGAGTGTCATGATCGGATAGTCGTCCATGCCGTAGCGGTAGCGCAGGATCTCGGCTTCGCGCTCCCCCAGCAGGGCAAGGCGGCTGTGCACCACTTCGAGGTCCTCGCGGCAAGCGAGGGCCGACTCCGGGTCGGCAACGGGATGGGTATCCTCGAAGTAACCCGAGAGGTCGCTGACTTCCTCGGCATCGAGATTGGCGCCGCTGATCAGGCTGGTGGTCATGATCCGCTTGAGCAGCTTGACGTTCTCTTTGGGCAGGCGCAGGGCTTTGACCACCGCCTCGACCTCGGTGACGCCGGGATTCTCACGGGCGAATTTCTTCCAGCGCAGGACCAGTTCGGCCATGTAGGCCGGCACGCGGATGTTCTTGACCTTCTCCAGCAACGAGCGGCGGATGGCCTGCTTGATCCAGTGCACCGCGTAGGTTGAGAAACGGCAATCCATGTCGGGGTCGAAGCGCTCAACCGCACGCATCAGCCCGATGTTGCCTTCTTCAATCACATCAAGGATGGGCATACCCTGATGATCGTACTGGCGCGCCACACTGACCACGAGGCGCAAATTGCATTGGATCATTTCCTGTCGGGCGAGGCGGTCGCCGGCGCGAACACGACGCGATACGGCCTGCTCTTCTTCCCGGGTGTACACCGGGAACGGCGCCAAGTCCTTTAGGTACATGTCCAGCATCGCATCACGTGCCATTGCCCAAGTCGCTCCAGGCTCAGGATATAACGCAGTCGCGCAGGGTTTGCAACCCAGCGCCCTGGCCTGTGGCAGGTGCAGATGGCGGAGGTCGGTCCGGCTTCGTTTGCTTTGATCAACCTACTAGTTATACGTCTCCGCCAACGGAGACGTACGGTGGCGCACGCGGAACAGTCGGTGGTGTTGAGCAACAAGATGGGCCTTCATGCCCGTCCGTCGACCCAGATCGCCACGGCCGCCGGCCGTTTTGCTGCCGATATTCACATCACCAAGGATGGTATGGTGGTGGACGCCAAGAGTGTCCTTGAGCTGCTCATGCTGGCCGCCGAGTGTGGCTCTGAGCTGGAGATCAGCGCGGATGGCTCCGATGCCAAGGAGGCGGTCAAGGCGATCGTCGAGCTGGTCAAGGGCCGCTTCGGTGAACTCGACGTCGATGGCTGAGCCTCCGGTGGCGCCCAAGCCGTGCTTGGCGCTGGCCCTGGCCTGCGCTGGTGGCCTGGGCCTGCTACGCCCGGCCCCGGGCACCTGGGGCACCCTGGGGGCGGCCATGGTCGCCTATCCCGTCATCTTGCTTACACCGGCCCCCTGGGTTCCGCTGGTCTTTGCTGGC
>JBILDK010000286.1:0-4270 GCA_044352625.1 Planctomycetota bacterium | reverse complement strand
GTGGTCCCCGAGGCCGGCGGGGCCGAACGCGCCGCGCTGGTGGCGGTCCCGGCCGGCGTGCGCCTGGTGGCGCTGGTCGGCGAGCCCGGTCGGCACGCGCTGGTCGAGGACGTGCTGATGGCGTTTTGCGACAGCCTGTTTCCCGGGCACAAGGTCGCACATCGCTGCGTATTCCGCGCCACCCGCGACGGCTCGCTCGACATCGACGAGCAACAGACCGCGAACCTGCTCAGCGAAATCGAGCAGGAGTTGGCCAGCCGCGACCACGGCAACGTCGTACGACTAGAGCTGACCGATCACGCCGACAAGGCTCTGCGCGCCTGGTTGACCGAGGCCATGCGCCTTGATGCCGACGATCTGGTGGAAGTCGACGGCCCCCTCGACCTGACCTGGCTGTTCACCCTTGGCGACCGCCTTCCGGGGCGTGACGACCTGCGCGATCCGCCGCAGCGGCCCGCCGAGCTGCCCGACTGGGAGGACCCCTTCGCGCGCCTGCGCCAGAGCGCGGTACTGCTACACCATCCCTACCAAAGCTTCCAACCGGTGGTGGACCTGATCGACAAGGCCGCCGACGATCCCCAGGTGCTGGCGATCAAGCAGACCCTCTATCGCACCAGCAGCCAGAGCCCCATCGCCAAGGCGCTGATGCGTGCGGCCAAGGCCGGCAAGCAGGTGACGGTGCTGGTCGAGCTGAAAGCGCGCTTTGATGAGGCCGCCAACATCCGCTGGGCGCGTGCGCTCGAACAGGCCGGCGCCCACGTGGTGTACGGACTCATGGGCCTCAAGGTCCACGCCAAACTGCTCATGGTCATCCGCCGCGACGAAGACGGCATCCGCCGCTACTGCCACCTCGGCACTGGCAACTACAACGAGAAGACCGCCCGACTCTACACCGACGTGTCGTACATGACCTGCAATGAGGCGGTCGGCCGCGATGTCGCAGCGCTGTTCAACCTGCTCACTGGGCACTCGTTGCCGCCGGAGTGGGAACGCCTGGCCGTGGCCCCGCTGACCCTGCGCAGCCAATGCATCGAATGGATCCGCCGCGAGGCCCGGCACGGGGCCAAGGGCCGCATCATCGCCAAATTCAACAGCCTGGTCGACCACCGCATGTGCGACGAGCTGTACGCAGCCAGCAAGGCCGGGGTGCAGATCGATCTGATCGTGCGCGGCATGTGCATTCTGCGCCCAGGGGTCAAAGGCCTGAGCGAGAACATCCGCGTGCGTTCGATCGTGGGCCGTTTCCTTGAACACACCCGCATCTTCCACTTCGCCAATCTCGGCGATCCGGTGTACGCCATCGCCAGCGCCGATTGGATGACGCGCAACCTCGACTGGCGCGTGGAAAGCCTGGTGCGGATCGAAGAGCCCGAGCAGACCGCGGTGCTGAAGCGCATCCTCGACCTGTCCCTGGCGGACAACGTCCAGGCCCGCGAACTGCGTTCCGACGGAATATACGTCCGGCTGGTGCCTCCGCGCGGCAAGGGCAAGGCGATCGCCAGCCAGGTCGTCCTCGCCGCCGAGGCGGCGAAGGAAGCCGTCGAGCCAGCCGGATCGCCGAAGCAGCGCTTCATACCGATTCGCAAGCCTTAGCCACCGCCTGCTAGCGCCGGTGCCCTCACCGGCATGCAGCCCTGCATGCCGGTGAGGGCACCGATGCTCCTGGACAGCTCACCCGGCGGCGGTGCGGTAATCGAGCCGTCCGATCTGGAAACCCATGCGGTTGACCGCGTCCAGCCAGGCGATGGCGCTGGCGTGGACGATGTCGGTGGACAGGCCTTTGCCGCCCACCACCACCATCTCGCTGCCTCCAATGGGCTGGAGCTTGGCGCGGATCGAGACCTCGCCCTGGGCGTCGCCGCCCTTGGTCACCGCGCGTAGGCGATAGTCCTCGACCACGCCCTCGACCTGGCAGATGCGGTTGATCGCCGCGATCACCGCATCCACTGGACCGTCGCCGGTGGCGGCGTCGGTGGTCAGCACCTCGCCCTTCTGCAGGCGCACCGTCGCGGTGGCGATGGTGCCGGTGCCCGAGGAGGTGTGCAGGTGCTCCAGGCTCCACATCGCCAAGGTATTTCCCCGCACGACCTCCTCGACCAACGCGATCAGATCGCCGTCGTAGATTTCCTTCTTTTTGTCCGCGAGCGCCTTGAAGGCGTCGAACAACTTGCCCATGTCGGCCTCGCCCACGGTCAGACCGATGGTGGTGAAGCGCGCCGCCAGGGCCGCGCGGCCGGAATGCTTACCCAGCACCATGTTGGTCATGGGCACGCCGACCGAGGCCGGGGTCATGATCTCGTAAGTCTCGGGATTCTTCATCATCCCGTGCTGGTGGATGCCGCTCTCGTGGGCGAAAGCGTTGTCGCCCACCACCGCCTTGTTGCGCTGCAACGGCAGGCCGGTGATCGACTGCACCAGGCGGCTGGCCCCAAAGAGGCGCTGTGACTCGATGCCGGTGGTGATCCCGGCGAACTGGTCCTTGCGCACACGCATGGCCATGACGACCTCTTCCAGCGCGCAGTTGCCAGCGCGCTCGCCGATGCCGTTGATGGTGCATTCGACCTGGCGCGCTCCAGCCCGCACCGCCGCCAGCGAGTTGGCCACAGCCAACCCCAGATCGTTGTGGCAATGCACACTGATCACCGCCTGGTCGATGTTGTTCACATGCGCGCGCAGGTAGGTGATCAGATCGGCGTAGTCGCTAGGATAGGCGTAACCCACGGTGTCAGGGATGTTCACTGTGCGTGCGCCAGCTTCGATCACCGCCTGCACCACCTCGGCGAGAAATTCGGGCTCGGTGCGCGAGGCGTCCTCGGGCGAGAACTCGATGTCATTGCACAGCGTGCGCGCATAGGCCACGGCCTCGCGCGCCTGCTTGACGATCTCGTCCTTGGCCTTGTTGAGCTTGTGGGTGCGATGAATGGCGCTGGTGGCCAGAAAAACATGCACCCGGCCGCGATCGCCAGCGGGCTTCACCGCCTCAGCAGCGCGGTCGATGTCGCCTTTGAGGCTGCGCGCCAGTCCGCACACGCGGGCGCGGGTGGTCTCGCGTGCGACGGCCTGCACCGCAGCAAAGTCGTCGGGCGAGGCGATGGGGAAGCCTGCTTCGATAACATCGACGCCCAAGGCTTCGAGCGTGCGCGCGACCTCAACCTTTTCGTTCAGGTTCATGGAGGCGCCGGGCGACTGCTCACCATCGCGCAAGGTGGTGTCAAAGATCAGGACGCGGTTGGGATCGGTGGACATGATGGTTGGGGGCAGCGCGACGCTGCGGGATTCAGGTAGGACGGCGGCGACGGGCGGACCACCAATGCGAAAACCCGCCAAGCGGGGAACCGGGTCTAGCCCAGAACCCCCTGAATAAGTCGAGCAGCGCGAACGTGTACACAACGCAGCATGACGGGGTTTATAGCGCGCCTGCCCCGGCGGGCAAGCCGGGCATGGTCAGCGGGTGCTGACCTCATGCTCGCTCGCCGGAGCGGGCAGGGTGGCTGGATCTGCATTGGGGTCGCCAAGCAACACGCAGCGCCAGAAGGCAGAACTGACTTGCGCGATGGCCTGGACCTGCACCGGATCGACCCGCGGCCCCCAGCCACCATTCGAGAAGGTGAAGTGGTGCGCCGTCGGCAGGCGCACGCTCCATGATCCCGGTCCCCCCAAGGCGGCGGCGGCGGCCAACCACTCCGAACCACCCGCCACGCCACACACCGCTGCCAACTCGGTGTCCTTGCCCGCCACAGCAGTCAGCGCAGGCACGGTAAGCCCTGCCCAGGCCTCGGCACTGGCCAGATCACACGGGCCTGGTGGTCCGAGGAGTATGCAGCCGCGCACTCCCGGTATCGGCGAAGCTGCCGCCGGGGCTGGGCGCAGACCCGCGGCCACGGCGGCGCTCAATGCGCCGAAGGCGTGGCCCGCAACCCCGACCGAGACCCCCTGCAACCGCCCCTTGAGGGCGGGGACCTGGGCTTCGAGCGCAGGGCCGGCAGCGACCACCGCGGCGAGATCGGCGGCCCGTTCCTCCCACACCTGAGGATCGCGCGCCGCCGTGCGCAGCGCGTCAAGCACCGAGAGCATGCCCACCTGCTTGATCATGGCCCGGTCCGAGCTGGCATGGGTGGGAAATACCGCCACCAGGCCGGTCCTAGCCCAGGCCTCGCCCAGGTACCAATAGGCACCACGCGACCGGCCGAGGTCATGGCTGAATACCACCAGCGCGGTGGGCGCGAGCGCATCAGGGTAGAAAACCAGACACTCGACCTCGCGATTGCCA
>JBILDK010000027.1:0-13879 GCA_044352625.1 Planctomycetota bacterium | reverse complement strand
TTGGTGGTTGGTGGTTGGGTTCTGGTGGTTGGGGGACAACACATTGCGGCGCCGCTTCGGATCACCCAGTCGGTGGTGGGAAACAGGGGCGCAACGCGCTGTGATGCAGTCCCCAACCACCAACCACCAACCACCAACCACGTTTTTCAGGCTGAAACGAAACCCCCGGGCAGGCATGGCCTACCCGGGGGGTTTTAGACCCACCGCCGCGCTCAGAGCGCCTTGGCGGCGGCGGCGATGCCCTTGGCGTCGAGACCGTGCTTGGCGTACAGCTCGTCGGCGGTGTAGGCGCTCTGCCCGAATTCCCCGCGCACGCCCAGGATCTTGACCTTGGCTGCGGCAGTGCCCGCATCAGCCAGACCGGCCACGAGCTGGGCGCCGGCGCCGTGGGCCGCCTGGTGGTCCTCGACCGTGATCAGGGTGCCACCGGTGGCCTTGAGCGCTGCCGCGTGACCCTTCAGGTCCGGGCGGTTGGGCGTGGCGTTGTTGAGCACCAGCGCGCCGATGCCGTCCTTGGCCAGCAGTTCGGCGGCCTTGATGGCGTGGGCCACCATCGAGCCGTTGGCGCTGATCACGACCTTCTTCGCCGTGCCGGCGGTGGTGTCGGCCACCACCATGGCCTCGCCCCACACATAGGGCTTGTCCGCAGGCTTGAGCGTGACCGGGAAGTTCTCGCGGCCGCAGAAGAAGATCACCGATTCGGGGTGATGGCCCGTGGTGCGTTCCGCGACGAAATGGTTGATCGCCCAGCCCATGGCCCAGTCCGCCTCTTCAGCGCTGGCGGGGCAGTACAGCCGGGTGTTGGGGATCGCACCGAGCATGCTGATGTACATCAGGCCCTGATGGCTGGCGCCATCGGCCGCATCCTGGAAACCGGTGTGCGTGTACACCGCGATCACCGGCGCCTGGGACAGGTTGGCCATGCAATGCGGCAGCGACCCCTTGGTCACGCCGAACTGGGCGAAGGTATCGACTACCGGAATATAGCCGAGCTTGCTGAAGCCGGCAGCGGCCGAAACCATGTTTGATTCAGCGATGCCGACATCGAACGAGAGCTGCGGGTACTTGGCGCGGAACGGGGCCACGCCGGTCGAACCCGCGAGGTCGGCGCATACCGAGACCACCGGCAGACCCTTGTCGGCGGCAGCGATCATGGCCTTGGAAAAACCAGCCTGGATCTTGTCCTTCTTCACCGCGGGTGCGGCAGAGGCGACCGGCGCCGGAGCCGCAGCGGCCTTCGCCAGCTTGGCCTTCTGGGCCTCCTCGATCTCGACCAGCCACGGCTCAAGGGCCGCAGGCAGGGCCTTCCCGCCGATGATCTCGCTGCAGAACGCACGCAGCTTGCCCTCGGCCGCATCCTTGCCGCCAAGCGGGAAGCCGTGGCCACCGCTGGCGGACTTCACCGTGCTGGCCACGCCATAGCCCTTGACCGTGGTGATCCACACCGCGACCGGCTTGGTGCGGTCCTGCTCGGCGCTGGCGATGGCTGATTCAAGGGCGGTGAACACCGCCTGCAGGTCGTGACCATTGGGCACCTTGACCACGTTCCAGCCCTGAGCGGCGAGCGCGTCGAAGCAGCCCTTCATCGCGAAGCTGTCGGCGTCGATGCGACCCGACAGCTTGGTGTTGTTGTCCGAAAGAATCATCACGAACGGATTGAGCAGATCCTTGGCGGCGAGACCGGGGATGGCGCTGACCGCCTCCTTGGCTTCGCCTTCCATCATCGCGCCATCAGAGATCACGCAGATGGTGGTGCGCTTGTTGTTGGCCAAGCGGTCGGCCATGGCCAGACCCTGGGTCTGGGGCAGCGACGAGCCCAGGGGACCATTGGAGAGCATCACGCCATCGGCAAACAGGTGCGACTCGCCGTGGCCGGTGAGCTTCGACGACACCGAGCGGAAGCCCTTGAGATCGTTGACCGTCAGCCCGGCGAAGCCGTAGTTGGCCTTGAGCGCATAGATGCCGTTTTCGGCGTGGCCAGCATCATTGGCGAAGTTGAAGTTCTGGTGCCACACCCCAGGGCGGCTGAACATGATACCGTGCACCGCGCTCATCATTTCGGCATACGCAGCAGGCCCGCCCCAATGGCAGGCGGCGCCGCCGATGACCGCATTCATATCCATCAGCGCGACCATCAAGCGCGTGGCAACCGGACAGGCCACCGGCAGGCTCGACCCGTCGGCCCGCTTCACCGTGGTCGCAAAGGTCAGCGCCCGGGTCGGGTTTCCGGCCAGAGGGTTGGGGTATTTCTGCCCGGCGCGATGGCGCTGGCTAGGGTCGATGGTGGCGGCGGCGGCGGTTTCGGTGCCCATGGGATCCTCAGTGGAAGGGTGCCGGATGATGGACAACGGGGCCAGGAGGCAAGCCGGTGGCTGAACGAAAGGAGTGACGACTGTGCCACGCGCCTGCGATTGCACCGCGCGGACGACCGGGCCATCATCGCGCCATGAGCGATGCCACCCACCAGCGCCGCGACCGCCTCCTTGCCTTGCTCGGGGCTGGACCCTCCACCAAGGCGGACCTCGCCAAGCGCCTTCCCGGTTGCGCCCGCAGCCTGCATACCGACCTCAAGTGGATCGAGGTGACCTTTCCCGGCCGGGTCGAACTTGGTTGGCAAGGCCGGGCCAGGACCTGGCGGTTCCGTGGCACTCCGCCCACGGTCCTGCCTACGCCGGTCACGGTCCTCGACGAGGACCAGATCGCGGCGCTCATCGCCGCCCGTGGCGTGCTGCGCATCCCCGACCCCGGCAGCACCCCGAGCGAAGGCGCTGCCACCACCTACCAGGGCGCCTTGGCCCAAGCCCTGCAGCGCCTGATCGCGCAAGCCGGCCTCGACCGCGAAGCCGCGGCCATCGCGCCCGACGATCTCAGCATCTCGCGCTTCGGCGTCGCGGCCGAGGATCCCGCGGTGCTGCCGGCGCTGCTCGCCTGCCTGCGTGCCTCGCGCTCTGCCCGCGCGGTGTACACCAACAACGCCGGCGTCACCCATGACCTCCACGCGCGCCCGGTGCGCCTGGTGATGATCAGCGGCGAATGGCACTGCTTCGCCTGGGCCCTGGGCAGCGACGGCGAAGGCCGCATCCGCCAATACCGGCTCGCGCGCCTCGCGGCCATCGCCACCACCGACCAGGATCCCCCCGGCTGCCCGGTCAGCGGCCTGCGCGCCCAGGTCGATGCGCTGCTGCGCGACGCCTTCCGCGCCACCGGCTCGCATCGCCCCGCCGATCGCATCCGCATCGTCCTCGCCGTCAGCCCCGAGGCCTGGCCGCACCTCGCCGGCCGCCGCTGGGGCGCGCCGGTGCCGACCCCGCCGCAGGACGGCCTGCCCCCGGGCTGGCGGCGCATCGCGTTCGTCACGAGTGGGCAGGCGGAGGCGAGACACTGGATCCTCAGCTTCGGCGCCACCGTGCGCGCCGAGGAACCCGCCAGCCTGGTGGCGTGGCTGCGTGAACAGGCACAGGCGATCCTCGCCGGGTCGTAACGAACTCGGCAACGCCGTTTGCCAACCAGCGCCGCACGCTTGGGCGCCATGGAAACGACCGACGTGATCAGGTGTGACGGCCAGCCCGTCGCCATCCCCGCCCAGACGTGCGACTACGGCATCGGCCACGTCGATTACCTCGATGATGTCGAGCGGGTCGTCCCCCGCCCTGTAGGCCGCCGTGTGCTCTGGCGCACCCGGGTTGCGGGCACTGCCCACCACCAGCTCCGCGAGGCGATCCCCCACCTGCGTCTCGACGGCCCCATCGACCTGCACCGCGAGCCAGGCAATCCCCACGACGGCCATGCCGTGGCCCTCGACCTCGCCACCGCCAGCGGCCCGCTCCGTCTCGGCTATCTCCCGCGCGGCCAGAACCCTTACCGCCGAACTCCTCGACAGCGGTTATCCGCTCACCTGCAAGCTCGTCGGCGTGCAGCTCGACGACGACCTCAGCGGCGGCGAACTGGCGGTGGAGGTGCGGTGGCCGGGGTGGGGAACGGGACGGTGAAATCGCACTTCATGGAAAATGAATACCCACGCCGTATGAGAACGCTCGTAATGTTGCTCCGCAATACGCAGAACCGCCACCGGCTGTGCCCGCAACCACCACCGTGCCGCATGACAGGTGCTTGGCCATGACATCACGCATCCCGCCCTCAGCCTGGTGGGGCAAGCGCACGCCCCACGAGGGCGCTGTAGAGGCATGGCATCCCCTGTCGCACCACTGCGCCGACGTGGCGGCGGTGCTGTGGGCGCTGCTCGGTGGGCGTGGTGACGGCGCGCTCGGTCCCTCGCTCATGCGCCGGCGCTTGGCGGCCCTGGCCGGCGTGGACGATCTGGATGCCTGCCAGGTGGCGCGTCTGGTGGTGCTCGCCGCGCTCCATGATCTCGGCAAGTACAACCACGGTTTTCAGGCCAAGCGCGAGGAACAACGCGGGCCCCACTGGGCCGGGCATGTCAGCGAGGCGATGGCGATCATCGTGCCCGACAGCAGCGCCTGGTGGCCACACCTGTCACAGGCCCTGGATCTGCCGTTGCTCAATACCTGGGGTTCCGCGCTGACGCTCCTGTGCGCCGCCATCAGCCATCATGGACGGCCGGCGGAGATTCCGCACATGCTCCCGGCACAGTTGGACCCGCTCTGGGCACCGCGTCCCGAGCGCGACCCTTTCGCCGGCATCACGGCATTGGTCGCTGATACCAAGCGCTGGCTGCCCGAGGCCTGGACCGGCACGAGCCCGCTGCCGGATGTTCCGGCCTTTCAGCATGGTTTCTGCGGGCTCGTCCAGTTGGCCGATTGGCTGGGCTCCGATACGGGGTTCTTCCCGTACAGTACCGAGGACGAGGGCGACCGCTGGCCCATCGCATGTGCAGCGGCCGAACGCGCATTGGCGGCGACTCGTCTCGACCCCACTGTGGCCCGTGCTCACATGGCTGATGCGGGACGCTTCGCCAGCATCAGCGATGCGCCGACCCCACGACCCATGCAGACCGCCGTGGGCTCCCTCACCCTGCCCCCCGGTCCGTCCCTGACCATCATCGAGGAGGAGACCGGCGGCGGAAAAACCGAGGCCGCGCTGTGGCATTTCGTGCGCCTGTTCGCCGTCGGGCTGGTGGACGGCGTCTATGTCGCCCTGCCCACGCGCACCGCCGCCACGCAGATCTACCACCGCTTCGAGATCGCCACCAAGCGCTGCTTCCCACATGCGGATTCCCGTCCCGCCGTGATCCAGGCGGTGCCGGGCTATCTCGGCGCCGATGGCGCCACTGGCACGCGCCTGCCAGGCTTCGAGGTGCTGTGGAACGATGACCCCACCCGCGCCCGCCGGCATGAACGCTGGGCCGCCGAGGCGCCCAAGCGTTACCTTGCGGGCTGCATCGTGGTGGGCACCATCGACCAGGTGCTGCTGTCCACGCTGGCGGTGGGTCATGCCCATTTGCGCGCAGCCTGCCTGCTGCGCCTGCTCGTGGTGGTGGACGAGGTCCACGCGTCGGATGCGTACATGACCCGACTGCTGACCGCCGTGCTGGAGCGCACCCGTGCTGCCGGCGGCCATGCCCTGCTGATGTCCGCCACGCTCGGCGCCACCGCCCGCGATGCGTATCTGAAAGCGTGGACCGGGTCCAAGACCAGCACCACGCGCAGCGCAGCCGAGGCGGTGCCCTATCCCGCGCTGTCGGTGGCGGGCCAACCGGTCCAGGCGGTGGAGCGCACCGGCCGCGACCGCCAGGTGGCCTTGAACACGATGAGCGCCATGGATCCCACCGCCATCGCGGCGCGCGCGTTGGCAGCGGCCCAGGCCGGCGCCCGCGTCCTCATCATCCGCAACACCGTGCGCGGCTGCTTGGAGGTGCAGTCTGCGCTTGAAGCGGCGGACCAGCCTGCGCTGCTCTGGCGCCTCGGCGACCTGCCGGTGCCGCACCATGCGCGCTACGCCCGCGATGACCGCATGGCCTTGGACCAGGCGCTGGAACAGGTGTTCGGGAAACACGCGAAGCGCGATGGCGGCCGTATCGCCTGCGCGACTCAGACGGTACAGCAGGCCCTGGACCTGGATGCGGACTGGATGATCACCGACCTCGCCCCGGTGGACGTGCTGTTGCAGCGCTTCGGTCGCCTGCACCGCCATGAACGGACGCGGCCGGCGGGGTACGCCAAGCCGGCGGCGCTGGTGCTGGTGCCCGAGGACTCCTGCGCGGCGTGGCTGGGCGCACCTGAACGCGGCCCCCACGGCTGGGGCACGGTCTATTCTGATTTGCGCGTCCTCGAATCCACCCGCCGCCTCCTGGCCGAAGGCGTATGGGCCATTCCGCAGGACAATCGCCGCCTGGTGGAATCCGCCACCCATCCCGAAGCGCTTGCCGCGCTAGACCCGGACGAACCGCGTTGGGCCATACATGGCGGCAAGGTCGTGGGTGCCACCGTGGCCCAGCGGCAGCAGGCCGGCCTGGGGTTGCTTCCTGACCGCATCGGCTTCGATGATGATGGCGTCTGCTTCCCCAGCGGCGACCTCGCCCCCGAGATCCGCACCCGTCTGGGCGAAGACAACCGCCGCTGCGCGATCACGCCGCCGCTGCGTTCGCCCCTGGGAACCACCCTGCACGAACTCGTCTTTCCCGCGCGGTGGTGTCGCGGTATTCCCGGCGATGTGGACCCAGCATTCACCGTCCACGACGACCACCTGCTCATCACCTGGCACGACCGGCGATTCCGCTACGACCGCCTGGGCCTGCGCCCGGAGACCTGACATGACCGCACGCACCACCGCCGGCAATCTGCTGCGCGAACCCCTCATCGGCGTCAGCGACGCGCACGGGCAACGTTGCCGCCTGACCCTGCCCCAGGTCTTCGCCCGCCTGTCTGACCCCCAGGCCAGCACCATCGCCTTCACCGCCGCCCAGGCGCATCAGGGCCACGCCGTGCATGCGTTCCTGGTCCAAGTGGCGGCGATGGCGCTGCGCCGCGCCGGCCTTGAAACGCCACCCACGGATCCTGCTTGGTGGCAGACGTACCTGCTCGCGGTGAGCGATGGCTGCGAAGCCGCGTGGACGCTGGTGGTAACGGATCTGAAACAGCCGGCCTTTCTGCAACCGCCGGTGCCGGAGGGCGCCCTGGCCGCCTTTGCCAATCATTTGGGCAGCCCCGGCGCGGTGGACCTGCTGGTGACGGCTAAGAATCACGACCGCAAACTGGAATCGGGCGCCACCGACGATCCCCAGGCCTGGATGCTGGCGCTGATCACCATGCAGACGGGTCAGGGTTACTCGGGCAAGGCCAACTACGGTGTGTTCCGCATGAACGGCGGCCTGGGAAATCGGCCCGGAGTCGGGTTGCGCGATAGCCAAGACCTGGGCGCCGCGTTCCGCCGCGATGTGGGCGTGCTCCTGCGGCAGCGCGAGCAGGTGTGCGACGACGCCGGTTTCGGCAGCGCCGGCACGGCACTGCTGTGGTGTCTGCCCTGGGATGGCAAACGCAGCGCCGTATTCGCCACGCTTGATCCCTGGGTCGTTGAGTGCTGCCGACGCATCCGGCTGATCGATGAGGGCGGCATCACGGCGCGCATGGCTCCGACGCAGGCAGCGCGCGTCGCCACCAGCGACGCATTCACCGGCAATGCCGGGGATCCCTGGACGCCGATCAATGCCAAGACCAACAAGTCGCTGACCCTGCCCAAGGATGGCTTCACCTACAAGCGCGTGGCTGACCTGCTGCTCAACGGCGATTGGGCCGCGCCTGCCGCCCAGATTCCGCAACCTGGCGACGGCCCCGACCTGCGGTGGTACGGCCGTGCCTTGGTGCGAGGGCAGGGGAAAACCGAAGGCTGGCACGAACGCGAGGTGCCGATCGACCGCCGGATCGGCAAGCGTTTCGCCCAGCGGGACGAACGCGAAGCTCTGGGCAAGCGTGCCCAGGAGATGATCACCAACGCCGGAGTCATGCGCTTGGGCATCCTCAAGCCGGCGCTGGTGACGCTGTGGCACGAAGCCGAGGGCCGTGTTGAGCCTGCGCTGCGCCGGCTTGAACAGCGCATCGATCACGAGTTCTTCCCGGTGCTCTGGAACACCGATGCCGACCTTACGGCCTGGCGCACCGCCTTGAAGACCTGGGCGCAGGCGATCCTCGACGCCGAGATCAGTACGGTGGCCGAGACCGCCAGCCGTTGGCGGCGCATCAGCGAGGCGACCAGCCGATTCGAATACGGACTGCACCGCAAGACCCACAAGGACATCAAAGCCATGTTCCTGCCCCTGACCACGGTATCCACGCCATGACGACCACGCTCCCCACCACGTCGCTGGCCAGCCAGCTTGGCCACTTGGCCCATCGCCTGAAACACCTCGGCACTGGCCCGTTGGCCGAATTGCGTCGCCTGCGCGCCGACGCCGACGACCGTTGGCGCTCGGCCACGTTCTATCAGGTGTACGGCGAAATCAGTCCTGACCATGCGGGCTCCGAGGCTCACGAGCGCCGCTGGGCCATGATCCTGGCCGGCATGGCGACCCTGACGCACGAGCACGGCCCGTCACTCGGGCGTGCCTTGGCCGCTGCTGGATTCGCCGAGCGGCGTCTAGTGCGTCTGCTCGATGCCGATGATGACCACCTGCCCAGCGAACTGCGTGCGGTGGTGTCGTTTCTCGCGTCCAAGGGATCCACCCTCGACTGGCGCGATCTGGCAGCGCTGGTGCTGTCGGTCGATGCCGAGCACCGCGACGCCGTGCGCCGCCGCATCGCTGCCGCCTACTTCCGCAACCTCTCCCACTGACCTTCATCCCCAAGGCTACCACCATGCCCGCTCGCTTCCTCCAACTGCACACCCTCACCAGCTACCCCGCCAGCCTGCTCAACCGCGACGATGCGGGCATGGCCAAGCAGATCCCGTTCGGCGGCAGCAGCCGCACGCGCATCAGCAGCCAGTGCCTCAAGCGGCATTGGCGCAGCCACACTGGCGACCACGACCTGGCCAGTGTGGCCGGCGAAATGGGCTTGGCGGTGCGTTCACGCGAGGCCTTCCGTCGGCTGGTGGCGGACCCGCTGATCGATGAACAGAAACTGGACAAGGCCGTGGTGGACGCCGTGGTCGCCGACCTCATGCGCCTCGCCCTGGGCGAGAGCGCGAAGAAGGCCAAAGACCGCAAAGAGGCCGACGACGACAGCGAGGGGGGCGAGGATGCGCCCAAGACCGGCGCCAAAAAAGAGGCCAAGGTCCAGGGCGATCCCCTCCACACCGGCCAGGTGGTGGTGCTGGGCAAGCGGGAACTGGCCTATATCCGCGATCTCGCCGCGCGGATTGTGCCCACGGTCAAGGATCCCAAGAAGGCCGCCGATGCGGTGAAGGCCGCCCTGGGCAAGGACGGCATGGCCAACCTCAAGGCCACCGCCAACGCCGGCCTCGATGCGGCGGTGTTTGGCCGCATGGTCACCAGCGACGTGCTGGCGCGCTGCGATGCGGCGATCCATGTGGCCCATGCGTTCACCGTGCATGCCGCCCAGAGCGAGGCGGACTATTTCAGCGCCATGGACGAACTGACCCGCGATGCGGGCGAGACCGGCGCCGGCCACATCAACAGCACCGATCTGACCACGGGCCTGTTCTATGGCTATGTCGCGGTGGATGTCGGACTGCTCACCAGCAACGTGGGTGGTGATGCGGCGTTGGCCGCCAAGACGGTGGAAGCGCTGGTCCACCTCATCGCCACCGTGTCGCCCGGGGCCAAGCGCGGCTCGACCGCGCCGCACAGCTTCGCCCATCTGGTGCTGGCCGAGTCCGGCAGCCGCCAGCCCTGCACCCTGGCCAACGCTTTCCTCGATCCGGTGAGCCTGCGCGGCAAGCCATCGTTGCTGGAACGCAGCTACGGGGCATTGACCAGGGAACTGGCGGAACTCGACGCCAACTTCGGTGGTGCGCCCCAACGCACGCTGATGGCCCGTGGGGCTGCGGTCACGATCCCCGGCGTCAAGCCAGCCCCGCTGGCCGAGGTCGCCGCGTGGTGCGCCCAGCAGGTGCGGTGATGCGGGTCCTGCTCATGCGCTTCGCGGCGCCGCTGATGTCGTTCGGCGCGGTGCGCGTCGATGCCCGGGGGCCGATCAACGACCATCCGGGTCTGGGTCTGGTCACCGGGCTGCTGGGCAATGCCCTGGGCTATGACCATGCCGAAGCCGACCGGCTGACCCGCTTGCAGGAACGTCTGCGCCTGGCCAGCCGGTGCGACCAGACCGGCGAGCAGCACCAGGATTATCAGACGGTGGACCTGGGCCTGCCCGGCATGGCCGAGGGCTGGACAACGCGGGGTGCGGTCGAGGGCCGCAAGGGCGGCAGCGCCAGCGAAGGCACCCACATCCGCTTCCGCCAGTTCCACGCTGGCCGGGTGCAGACGGTGGCCGTGGCCCTGGCCCCGGCTGACGAGGCACCGACCGTCGATGAGCTGGCCGCCGCGCTCGATGCACCGGCACGGCCGTTGTTCATCGGTCGTAAACCGTGCCTGCCAGCCACGCGCCTGAATCTGGGCGTGGTCACCGCCGACACGCTGCTGGCGGCGCTGGCGGCGGCACCGCGCTGGTCGCATGGCCGATCGGCCGACCCCGCCGCCGTGCTGAACGCGTGGTGGCCCGAAGATCCCACAGTAACGCCACCCGTTCACAGTCGCGTCGAGGCGGTGGTGGATGAACGCGACTGGCGCGGCCAGGTGGTGGTGGGCCGGCGCTTGGTGCGCAGCGGTCACCTGACCCTGACGGAGGCCGCCCATGGCTGATCCAACAGTGCACCTGTGGCGGCTTGGGCTAAAACCGGCCCAGTTGGCGCGAATCGCCAAGGAACAGAACATCCGGATCCACGACGACGAGGATCACGGTTATACCATCCACGCGTTACTCTGCGGCCTGTTTGGCAAGGCCCAGGCGCCCAAGCCGTGGCGGCTGGACACGCAGCGCAGCGTGCTGTGGGCCTATGCGCCGCAGCCGCTTGATGCGACGGCTGCGGCGCTGGCCGATCCGCTCTATCATGCGGCCATCGACTGGGAGCGTTCCGCCTCGCGCCAGGCGCCGGTGTTGGCCAGCGGTACCACGGTGGCGTTCGACCTGCGCGCCTGCCCAGTGGTGCGACGTGGCGGGCGCGGCGATCAGCGCGCCAGCGAGCACGATGCGTTGCTGTGGCAGGCGCAGCGCGACGGCGTGGCTGTCGGCACGTTGGATCCGGCGCTGGTCTATGCCGACTGGCTGCGGCAGCGCGCGTGGACGACGGCACAGGGTGCCGACCTCGGGCAGGTCACCGTCGTCGGCTGGTCGAAACCGGCGATGCAGGCTGCCTCGACCTGGCGCGGTCGTGGGGACGGCAGGCTGCGCCTGCCCGACGCTCATTTCAGCGGAATCCTGACCATCACGGACTCCGAAGCGTTCCTTCCCACCCTTGCGCGGGGCATCGGCCGCCACCGTGCATTCGGTTACGGGATGTTGCTCCTGCGGCCGGTGTCGGCATGATCTGCAGCATGGACCTGGCCACGCTCTATCGCGGACGGATCACCCAGACCCCCGGGGTGCTGGCCGGCAAACCGGTGGTGGCCGGGACGCGGATCAGCGTGGATCTGGTGGTCGGGTGTTTTGCCGGGGGCATGTCCGAGGCCGACGTGCTGACGGACTATCCGCACCTGACCCGCGATGATCTGCGCGCCTGCCTGGCCTACGCGGCTGATGCGCTGCGCGGTCAGGTGCCCATCGGCTCGGCTGCGTGAATGCGACTGCTGGCGGACGAGAACATCCCCGCCCGCGTGGTGGCGGGCCTGCGGGCAATCGGTCATGATGTCCGCGCCATCGCCGAAGAACTGCGCGGCAGCAGCGATACGGAGGTCGCCGCCTGCGCCACCCGTGATCTGCGGATCCTGGTGACGCTCGACAAGGATTTCGGAGAACTGGCGATGACGGGTCGGTTGGATGGCAACCTGGTCGTCGTCCTGCTGCGTATCGATCCACCGGAGCCGGCATCCTTGTTGGCCGTATTGGCCGACGTGCTGCCCCAGACCGTGGGCGACCGGTCGGCGTTGTGGGTGGTCACGGATCAACGCGCACGTCGCCGCCCATTCGGTGGCTGACCCATGCTGCGCGGTCGCCTCGGCCTTGAAACGGCGCGCATCCCGCATGCGGATCGCCACGGTCTGCTGCACCTGGGTTTCGGCAATCTGACGGTTGAGAACGGCTGCCTGCGCTTTGTCACCGCTGGGGTGGGTGAACTGCCGGCGGGCGATTACCAGATTCCGTTCCAGGGCATCTCGCTGATCCTGCTCGGGCCAGGCACCACCATCAGCCATGACGCGTTGCGCCTGTGCGCCCGGCATAACACGGGCCTGGTGGCGGTGGGCGACGGCGGTGTGCGCATGTATACCGCGCCGCCGTTGTCGCCCGACCAATCGCAGACGGCCCGGGCCCAGGTGCGTCTGTGGAGCGACATCAATGGCGGGCGCCTGCTGGTGGCGCGCAAGATGTACGCCCTGCGCTTCGGCGAGATCCTGCCCCACGGTGACATCGCCGTGCTGCGCGGCATCGAAGGAGGTCGGGTGAAGGAGGCCTACCGCCGCATCGCCCAGCAGTACGGCCTGACGTGGGATGGACGCCGCTACGACCGCCAGAACCCCGACAGCGACACGCCCCAGAACCAGGCCATCAACCACGCCGCCACCGCCGTCGAAGCGGCGGCGATGATCGCGGTCGCCGCCACGGGGACCATTCCCGCCCTGGGTTTCATCCACGAGGATTCGGGCATGAGCTTCACCCTCGATATCGCCGACCTGGTGCGCACCGAGGTCACTGTGCCCATCGCCTTTGCTGCGGTGAAGGCCCAGGCCGCCACTCCCGACATTCCGCTGGAGCGCGTGGTGCGCCGCACCGCCAACCGCGTGTTCCGCGAGCGGAAGCTGATCCCGACCCTGATCGACCACATCCACGCCTTGCTCGATGTGCCCGCCGGCAGCCCTCCGCCGCGCCCGGCAGGCGCCTGATCATGGTGGTGATCGTGACCCGCGATGTGGCCGAGCGCGTGCGCGGATTTTTGGGCAGTTGCATGCTGGAGATCGCGCCCGGCGTGTACACCGCGCCGCGTATGACCAAGGGCATCCGTGAGCGCGTGTGGACCGTGCTCACCGACTGGCAACCCGAGACCGGCGGCAGCATCGTCATGACCTGGCGCGACCACGCCGAACCGTCGGGTCAGGGCCTGCTGCACCTGGGCGAGGAACCGAAATTCCTGCATCAGCATGACGGCCTGCACCTCGTGTATCGTGCCGTTCCCAGTCAGGCTGCATCAGCGCCGATGGCTCTTTGACAATCCGCTCAAGTAAGTCACTTTGGCCCAGGAGCGCCGCTTCCAGGTCTTTTTTCTGTCGGTATGGCCTAGACTCCCCCCCGCCAACGCGGGGATCGGCCTCCGTTGTCCTGCGGCAGGTTTGACCCGGATTGCTCCCCCCCGCCAACGCGGGGATCGGCCGCAGGTCGAAGCCATCGCTGACGCCCAGATGGCCTCCCCCCCGCCAACGCGGGGATCGGCCCCTCGCTATACGGGCTGCCCGTTCCGGCGGAGAACTCCCCCCCGCCAACGCGGGGATCGGCCGCCACCGCGCTCACCGGCTACAGCACGACCTCCCTCCCCCCCGCCAACGCGGGGATCGGCCCTCGGTCGGTCAGCGCGGCAACCTTGGCCTCGGCTCCCCCCCGCCAACGCGGGGATCGGCCTGACCTGGCGCTGTCTTTTATCGTCAAGCTCAACTCCCCCCCGCCAACGCGGGGATCGGCCGAGACTGTGACGCTATCGACAATCGTTACGGCGCTCCCCCCCGCCAACGCGGGGATCGGCCTCCCCGGTGACGGCGGCTTCTGCGCGCATGGCACTCCCCCCCGCCAACGCGGGGATCGGC
>JBILDK010000285.1:0-4309 GCA_044352625.1 Planctomycetota bacterium | reverse complement strand
CGTATGTGCCTGGGCCAGCTCCACGACAGGTCCCCACGGTTTTAAGCACCAACGAGATCCAGCGCGTTTTGCAGGGTTTTCCGCCGGGCCCATTACGGCTCATCGCCATTCTTTTGTATGGCGCGGGTTTGCGAATTCACGAGGCGTTGCGGCTACGGGTCAAGGATGTGGATCTCGAACAGCAGATTCTGCTTATCCTGGATGCAAAGGGCGGAACAAGCCGACGCACCATGCTTCCTGCGATTGCGGTCCCGTTGATGCGTGAACAGTTGGACGTGGTGCGCGCGACGCATGGTCGCGATCTCGCTGCAGGACTTGGTTTGGCCTCAGCACCCGCTGGGCTGACCCGCAAGATTGGCCTGTCGCTAGGGGACTGGGCTTGGCAATATGTGTTTCCTGGCGTTCGACCGGCTGTTGATCCGCTTGATGGGGTGACCAAACGTCATCATCTTCATGAATCGGTCATGCAGCAGGCTATGCGCACGGCGGTACGCGCTGCCAAGCTGGACAAACGCGCGACCTGTCACACTTTGCGACACTCGTTTGCAACTCATCTTTTGGAAGGTGGTTACGATATCAGGACCGTTCAGGAGCTTCTTGGTCATAGCGACGTGTCGACAACCATGATTTATACCCACGTCTTGAATCGGCCTGGGTTACCGGTGCGCTCGCCAGCCGATTTGATGAATGAGGGATGGCGGGGCGACCGATTTTGATGTCAAACAACGTTCCACGATGATCGCCTGGGGCTCCAAACGATACTCCCAGTCTTCAACTGATTTTATGATTTCAATCGCCATCAGTGTCCCTTGATTGGAGCGTTTCATGTGGGCCTGGTAGGTGTCCCCGACTGATTGTTCCACGGCGCTGATGTGATTGGTCGCGGACAGAATGAACCACCACTTGGCTTTCAAGGGTCGTCGGGTTCGGCGGTGCAGTGTACCCCGGGGCAGAGGCCGGCGACGCGGGTCCAGCGGCGGAGGCCGCCACAGATGATCTTGGCATCATCCTCGTCAAGACCGCGTTTGACTACGGCCTGACCTTCAGCGTGGGCTGCCCAGGCGACCATTTCAGCGACTTCAAGGCTGAGGCCAGCGGCGCGTTGCAGGGCGAGAATTACCGTCTCGAAGGGGGTAACGTCGTCATTAAACAACAAAACCTTCCAGCCATGGTCGCAATCTGCGCGGTGGTCGAGGTCCGGTTCCATGACCGGCACCGGCAACGTGATGGTTCCGGGCATGCGCTGGTACTACTGGACCGCAGCCGCGTTCCAACCGACGGGGACACGGAGCACTGAGCCGACCGTTAGCAAGCCGACACACATGGCCGCGTGGGGGCCACAGGCCTTGGCCAAGACCGGATCGACCGAGGCGGGGGTGCCCTGGGTCCAAGCGGCCATGACCGTGCGCAATTCCTCGGGGGCAAGACTGAGGTGCCAAGCGAGGAAGGCCCAGAGCATGCGCTCTTCGCCAGTTGCCAGGGCCAGTGCGGTTTCGCTCATGAATTCACGGGCTTCGAGGCTGGGGTGGGCCTTGCCATCGGTCAGGGCGTAGACGGCATTCCAATGCGGCTCGATGAGTGCCTTGCGCACCAGGATGTCGTCTTTCGAGCGGTCCTCGGCGGCAGTCACGGCATTGGCCCAGGCCTGCCAGGTGGCGGCCTTGCCGTCGATCAGGTAGTGAAATGCGGTGGTTCGCGCAGCGGGGGTGAGGTCCTCGGCATCGATGAGCGCGTACAGGGCCAAGGAGCGGGCGAGGGGCGTCTTGCGGCCAAAGTCGCGCACCTGGGTGTTGAGCCAGGTGCGCGCGAGGGCGGCCTTGGCGATACCGTCCTCGGTGGGAAGAGCCTGGAGGGCCAGAGCGGCAAGGCCGGTGGCGGCGAGCACATCGTCGCCAACGGTGCATCGACCATCGGGCTGAATGCTGGCAGCAACGGTCTTGAGCCAGCCGGCGACCGCAATGGGGTCGGCCCCGACGCGCATCACCGTGATGGGGGCAAGGACCGCACGGGTGACCAGGCGGGTGGAGGTCAGCTCTACCGTGCCCAGGGCGGCGGCAGCGGCGCCGGCTCCCTCACGCGGGACCAGGTGTTCGGGCAGAGCAGGGGCGGGCTCGGGCAGGGTGGGTGCCGGAGCGAGACCGAACGACACCACCAGGGCGGCGAGGAGCAGAAAGCCACCGACGGTCACTGCGTTTAAACCGTGGGTGAGCGCTTCCTTGGTCTGGCGGACGGCCACATCCTGGCTCACGGACTTGGCGACATCGGTGTAGGAAACGTCGATGCGCTCGCCGCACGCCCGGCAGAAGCGCGTGGTCATCGGGTTGGGGTTGCCGCATTTGGTGCAGGAGATCATGGCCGATCAGAAAGTCAGGCGTTCGGCAAACAGGGTTTCGGAACCGAGGCGAATGGCCACGTCGCCTGCCCCGGTCTTGGCGACCTCGGACCAGATCAGGCTGCCCATGCGTTTGACCAGCTCGGGCGGGATCTCCTTGCCCTCAATCACGATGACGACTGGGTCCGTGAATGATCCCCCGAAGCGGTTGGTGATGTGAAACGCAATCAGGCCGGAACGGGTGACCGGTCGGGAGATCAGTGGCTTGGCCCGGGGATCGGCGGGGATGGTGGCCAGGGTGGCGTTGGTCAACGCCGCCATTCCTGCAAAGGGTGCTTGCCGCCTGGGTTCAAGTTTCGCGATCAACGTGGTGGCGAGGTCAAAGCGGCCGGCCTGGGCAAGGCGGATCAAGACCTGGTCGGGTGTCTTGGAGCTCGCAGCAAGGGAAGCGTCCTCTTCGAGGCGTTTGCGCGCCAGGACCTCGGGGTCGGTGATACCCCCGAAGGCGAGCGTGGCGAGGGGTTTGGACTCGGGGGCGAGGGCGTAGAGGGCACGGGCGAGCTGGATGCGCCGGGCGGCATCGCCGATCTGGCCACCAGCACTCGGGATGGCCTGGAGGGACCGCTCCGCATCGGGGTCGAGGGCCGCACAGATCAGGGTCAGCTCGGGGGCATCGGGATGGCGCGGATAGAGCAGCAGCAGGCCACCGGCGGCGTGGCGCAGATCATCGGCGCGACCGGCCTTCCAGGCTGAGGCCAGGCGGGCGGCCAGGGCTGCACCGAGGGTCGATTTGAAGGGCGGGGAAGAGCGGTCGGTGGTTGGCCAGGGGCCATCGGGCCGGGCGATGACCTTGGCCAGGGCAACGTCGCTGCCACCGCCAGTGACCTCTTTGCCGTTGAGGGCCGCGTTGATCGCGGTGGCGGCCTCACGAGCGGAGGCGGCGCTGCCGGCGGCAGGGATGGCGGCGAGCTGTTCGGCCGCGCCGGGAGCGGCAAGATCGATGGCCGCGAGGGCGACGGCAGGATGGCCGGGCCAGAGCAGTCCGGCGTCACGGGCCGCGCTGCGCTGGCCGGGCAGGTCATTGAGCATGACCATGCCATGCCAGTCGGTCAGGGCCCAGTTGACGCGGAAGCGGTCAACCGTGCGCCAGGTGATGAGCACGGCGATCATCGCCAGCACCGCACCGATGACGATCAGCAGAATGCCCAGGGGGCGGGCGTCGAGTCTCATGGCAGGTCCTTGACCCGGCCAAGGATCGCAGCCTGGGGGATCGGGCCGAAGGCAATGCTATCGTACATGTGCCGGCTGGAGGTAACGAAGACGTGGTGGGCGGGGACGATGAGCGGGCCGGCAGCGGGCAGGTCGACGTCGGCCCCGCGTGAGGCGCTCTTGCCATTGACCAGGATCTTGCCGCCCTGCACGCGGATTTCGTCACCGGGGAAGCCCACGACCCAGCCGAGGAAGGCATCGGGATTGTCGGTGGTCGGTTGCCACAGGCGGAAAACGATGCCGTCACCGGGCATGAAGCGCTCGAGCGCCGGATTGGCCTCGGCGTTGAGGCTCTTGGTGGGATCGAAGCCGTCGATGTCTTCGTACATCGTGCCGACGCGCAGACTGGCGAAGGTCGGAGCGTAGATAACGAGGGCCGTGATCACCCCGAGGGTCATCGCGTAGCTGAGGATGCGGCGGATCCAGTACATTGGTATGGGTGACTTCATATGGGGGCGTGCGGCGGTGCCACCACGGCCTGGCTTCACATGCGGGGGGTGTGGGTTGCGCGTGGGAAGCGGATCTCCAGCATTCCCGACCATGTATCCGCAGCTTCCCTCTGCCGCGCGCTTTCTGGTGATCTCTGGCCCGAGTGGCGCGGGCAAGAGCACCCTCATCGGACGGTTGCTGGAGCGCCGGAGCGACCTGGTGCGCTGCCTGAGTGTCACCACCCGCGCGCCGCGTGGCCAGGAGCGCGATGGGGCGGAC
>JBILDK010000026.1:0-13936 GCA_044352625.1 Planctomycetota bacterium | reverse complement strand
CGGCGCTCTGATGGAGGTTGGTTGGCAGCAGAGCGAAGCGCGCATGCTCCGGGGCGAACAGCCCGCCACCGCGCTCGTGGATGCCGCCCTTGCGCAGGACCAGCATCAGCCGGCCATCGCCCAGGCCGCTGCATACCGCGGCCCATTCCTGAAGTCCGACGGTCAGCGCGTCCATCAGCGCACCGCCGCAGCCCGGGCCAGGCTCGCCGAGAGCTGCTCGTTCACAGCACCGGCGACCACGGCCACAGCTTCGGCCACCGGCACCAGTCGGACCTCTCCGCCACGCGGCTTGAACTCGACATTGCCCTCGGCCAGGGCCTTGCCGACCACGATGCGCAGCGGGATGCCCACCAGGTCCCAGTCCTTGAACTTCACGCCGGGCTTGGCGTCGCGGTCGTCGAGGATGACCTCGACCCCCTGGGCGAGCAGGCCGTCATAGATGCCCTTGGCCGCGGATTCCACCGCCGTATCGCCGGGCTTGCCCGCAGGCACCACCACCGCCTGGTAGGGCGCGATGGCCATGGGCCAGCGGATGCCGTCGGCGTCGTGGTGCTGTTCCACTGCAGCGGCCACCACGCGCGACGAGCCGATGCCGTAGCAGCCCATCACGAACGGCTGGCGGGTGCCATCCTTGGCCATGAATTCGGCCTTCATCGCCGCGCTGTACTTGGTGCCAAGCTTGAAGATATGGCCGACCTCGATGCCACGCTGCTCGGACAGCGGGAGGCCGCTACGCGGGCAGGCGTCGCCGACGGTGATGCGGGTGATGTCGTCGATCACCAGGCCGGGGATGGCATCGCGGCCGAGCACGAAGCCCACCAGGTGGTGGTCGGTGCGGTTGGCGCCGGCGATCAGCGGGCGGCCCTCCAGGGTCGGATCGGCCACCGCGACGGTGACCTTCAGCCCGGCGCCGGGGCCGGCGAAACCAGGCTCGGCGCCGGTGGCGGCGCGGACCTCGTCCGGAGTCATGGCGCGCAGCGCCAGCACCGGGCCACGCTCACCCAGGGCGCGGGTCACCGTGTTGGTGAACTTGACCTCGTTGACCTCACGATCGCCGCGCACGAATGCCGCCACCGGATGGTTGGCGCTGGCGGTGCCGGCGATGAACAGCACGCACTTCAGCCCGTGGGCGGCAGCAGCCGAGGGATGGCCGTTGGCGACGAGGAAGCGCATCACGTCCTCGATCGCACCGACCGCAGGGGTGTGGACCAGGGTTGCGGTGGCCGGCGCATCGGGCCAGGCCGGGGCCGCCGGGATCACGCCCTGGGCGCGCTCGACATTGGCGCCGTAGCCGCTCTGGTTGTTGTAGACGATGGTGTCCTCGCCCACCGCGGCGGCGACCATGAATTCGTGGCTGCCGCTGCCGCCGATGGCGCCGCTGTCGGCCTCCACCGCGACCGCTTCCAGGCCGAGGCGCCCGAAGGCGCGCAAGTAGGCCACGCGCATGGCACGATAGGTCTCGTCGAGGGACTCGGTGCTGTCGTGGAAACTGTACGCGTCCATCATGATGAACTCCTTCACGCGCATCAGGCCGAAGCGCGGGCGTATCTCATCGCGGAACTTGGTATGCTGCTGGAAGAACGTCACCGGGAGCTGCTTGTAGCTGCTGACCACGGTGCCGGCGTAATCGGTCACCACCTCCTCGGCGGTGGGCGCGAGGCCGAAGACCTGGTCGTTGCGGTCCTTGACCGTGAGCATGGTGCGCGACGCCTGGTACGTCGCCCAGCGCCCGGAACGTTCCCAGAGGGCCTGTTCCTGCATGATCGGCATGGTCACTTCGAGGGCCCCGGCGCGGGCCATCTCGTCAGCCACGATGGCGCGAACCTTGTTCAGCGTGCGCTGCATCAGCGGCCCGTAGAGGTACAGCCCGGCCCCGGATTTGTGCAGGTAGCCGCCGCGCACCAGCAAGCGGTGGCTCGCGATCTCGGCGTCGGCCGGATCTTCGCGCAAGGTGACCAAATTCATGCGGCTAGCGAGCATCGTATCGTCCTCGGGGGCGGCATGATCCGCACCGCCGCCGCCAATCAACCTCGCGCGCGCAGCGCGCATCGCACCGGCTGTCCGGTTACTTTGCGGGGGAAGGCAGGTCGATTTTGAGGACGTGGACGCGGATGGTGGTGGCACCGGCGTTGCCGGTTTCTTCGACCGCGAGTCGCAGCCCGTCGTGGCTCCAGCGCGGACGGTTGCCGGTGAAGGTGAGACGGAACGGTTCGCTGCCGTCGAGGCCGACGAGGGTCACACCGCCGTCCGGGGCGGTCACCGCCACCACCGGCTGGCTGGGATGGGGTTCACCATCGCGTGCGCCGGGGGCGATGATCCGTACCTGGCCGCCGGGACTGATCACGACCACGTCGGTTCCGGCGGTCCACCACGGCTTGCCGGTGGCGGGCTCGCCGCGCAGCACCGTCGCCACCACCCGGCCATCGGCGGTCCAACGTGCCTGGGTCGCACCGGGGACGCGATCCACGTCGCCTTTGCTCCAGCGGATGTTCAGAAAGCCGCGGGCCGGTCGCCCGGTCCAGATGTCAGGCTCCATCACCGGGGTATCCTGCCAGGCCATGCCGGTGGAGCCCGTACGCGGTTCGGGTTCAGGCCAGAACCCTTCGCCGGCGTCTGTGATGGTACCGAAGCGGTCGAGGTAGATCATGCGTCGGCCGCTCTGGGCAAAGATGACGTCGCCAGACGGACGCGGACGGCAGCCCTGGGGCGCGAGCAGTCGCGCATTCACCGCGGTCTTGGTGGCACCGTCCACCACGTCGACCACCGAGATGCCCTGGGTGGCAACGAACAGGCTGCCGTCAGGCAGCCGGTTGAGGTTGCTCAGCGGGCCAAACACGAACTGGCTGGGGCCGGTCCACGCTGGCAGTCCGGTGTCCATGCCACGTTCGCTGCGGAAGACCTCGCGCCGGTCGCGACCTTCCTGATGCAGGATGAATCCCTTCGAATTACGCAGGAGCAGTTGGTAGGTGGCTGGATTCCATGCCGGCTGGGGCTCGGCCACATCGCTCTCACAGGCATAGGAACGGATGATGCTGAAACGATCCGGGGTGGCGGTAGGCACCACCGGACGCGAACAACCGGCGGTGGCAAGCAAGGCGAGGGCAAGGGTGGCGAGGCGCATGGGTCGATGATCCGCCGAGGGGGGGACGAAGGGCCAGCCTTCGCCGGGAGAGAACGCGAACGTAGTAGAAATAGGGCTGGGCCAGGACTGGTCAGGGAGCGGCACGGGCGACAAGAACGCGACCGTCACTGGCGACCAAGCGGGCAAGACGACCCGCGGGGCCGGGCTCGACGGTCGCCGTGGTGTCGCCCAGGACGACCGCCGTGCCGCTCCAGCGCAGGCTGGCAGCCGGCAAATCCCCGTAGAAATCCAGCAATGGAACCTCGGCGGTGCTGTCCGGGGTCCAGGCCAGGGCAAGCAGCAGCGGGGCCAGGCGCAGATCCCAGGCAGGCGCCGCGCCCAGGGTGCGCACGTCTTCCTCACCACGGGCAGCAATGCCCTCACCGCTGATGATTTCGCGCACCACACGGTAGCCGCCAGCCGTGAGCGAGGTGATTTGGGCCAACCCTCCGCGGCCGTTCCAGGCCACCAGACGCAGGGCTCCGTCCACCAGCAAAAACGGATGATCGACCAGGACGGTTCCCGCCAGCGCGGTAGGCGGTGGCGGGGTGTACACGAGCTGGAGCATGCGCTGGCCGGCATAGGCCTTGTTTGGAGGCAGCAGCCGGGCCCAGAATGCAGCCGGTTGGTCCTGGCCGGGCTGCCACAACGTGCCATGCAGATCCACCGAGCCGCTGGGTGCGACGGGTTCGGCGGCGGCCAGGAGGACCGTGAGCAGGAGCAAGGGAACTAGGCGCATCAATGGGACCTCCGGCGGGCGAGTAACCACCACAGCAGTCCGACCGCGAATAGCGCCAGACCGGTCTGCACGCGACGGCCGGGGCGGCCGGTGGCTTCATCAAGGATGAACGCGGTACCCTCGGGATCGTTCGCCTGAAACCACACCGTGCGCCGGCGGTCGCCGGCGAGCAGGTCCTGAATCACGGCTTCGGCGCGCTCAGCAGGGATCACCGGGTCAGGCATGATCCGCCATTGCTGGTTGGCCTGGTTCCAGGCCATTTGCCAGCGCCTCGCCTGCTCGGCCCCGGGGGGCAACGGAAAGCGGTAGAGGACGCTGATCAGCGCCCGGCCCTCGTCCAGGGGATGGGCATAGACATCAAGGATCTCACCGGCCACACGCTCATGGCTGGTCAGGACACGCACCGCCGGCCATGTGAACAATGCTCCGAGGGTCATCAGCCCCAGAGCAGTGAGCAATGCGAGGATGCGGGCCATGCCGTCCCGTCACCACTCGCCGGACCAGATCCGGCTTTTACCGGTCTCGTCATCGATCGGGCAGCGGTCGGCAACATCGCGGCCGGTGACCTCGCTGCCATCCGGACGCAAGCGCAGGCAGTTCTGCACCTGGCTGGGCATAGGCAGGGCGCCATGTTCGAGCACACAGGTGCGATGCACGCCCCCCCACAGATCAATGCGCGTCGGACGGATGAGTTCGAGGTTGCGCGTCCAGCCGTGTTCGAACAGCCCGTGGCGCAAACGCGCGGCGGTGGCGGGATCCCAACGCAGTTTCTGCCAGTCAAAATCGAGTGGCCGCTGCACCAGGAACCACAGCATCAGGCGGTCGAGACGGCGATCGTCGAGCCCACCCCAATAGGCGATCTCATTGTCGATGACCTCGACCCAGGGTTGATTCTTGGCCTCGGCCCAGGCGATGAGCGAACGCCCGGACAGGGGCTCGCCATCGGTGCGCCCGGCGCTCGCGAAGACCAGCGAACCGGAGGCGAGGCCTTCGGTTTGCACCACCATGCGGTTGGCCAGGGCCTGGCCAACCTGCACGAACTGCGGCGCTCCAGCGCGCACCCCGGCAAGTTGCGGCTGCGCGCCCTCGGCGAACAGCCACCCGCTCACCAAGCCCATGACCTCAGCCAGGCGCATGGTGGCGAACGTGCTCATGTGCGACACGCCGACCACTCGCGTGCCGCTGCGCGCGTGGGCGGGGTATCCGGTGACCGTCATCGACCAGTTGGAGGAAGCCATGGTAGAGGAAGCCTAGGGCAGTGACGCTGCCCGCCAACCATCCTTACCCTCCGGGCGGATCAGCGTGCGCACAGCACCAGCAGGGCAGCGGCTTCGGCCACCAGGTTGCCAGCCCCCAGGAGATCGCCGCATTGACCGCGCACGGCCCGCCACAGATAGGCCGCCCATACCGCGGTGGCCACCAGCGCCGCCGCCACCATGAGCGGAGCCCGGTCCACGCCAGCATAGAACGCCGCCGCCGTCAACAGGCCGGCCACCACCGTGGCCGCGGCCACCACCCGCCCGGAAATCCCTGCGCCGATATCCTTGGCCAAGCCCGACCCGGCCGCAGGAAGCCGGAGCAGCGGCGCCGCTGACCAGCGCCCCAACACCCCGGCCAGGGCGTAGCCCGCCACCGCCCAGGCCGCCGGCCCGGTGAGCAGCGCGGTCAGCACCGCGGCGCGGAACGCCAGCACCACCCACAGGGCCATGCCGGCGAAGGCGCCGATGCGGCTGTCCTTCATGATCGCGAGGATGCGCTCGCGGTCGCCGCGCCCACCCCCCAGGCCGTCGGCGGCATCGGCGGCGGCGTCCTCGTGGAAGCCGCCGGTCAGCAGCAGTCCCGCGGTCACCGCCAGCACCGCCGCCAGCGGCGCCGGCCACCACGTCGCCAAGCCAACGGCACAACCTGCGACCGCCGCATTGCATAGCCCCCCAACCAGCGGAAACCAGGCCACTGACCACGGCAGATCGGCGGCGGTAGTGGCGCGGCCAGGCAGGGGCACCCGGGTGAGGAAGCGGAACGCGGCGATCAGGGCGTGCATGAGGAGCCGCTTTTGAGCACTAGCGGCAGGCCGCTGATGCAGAACGTTACTTCGCCACAGGCCGCAGCGAGGCGCTGGTTGGCAAAGCCCTGGAGGTCGCGAAAGGCGCGACCCAGCGGGTGCTCGGGGACCACGCCCATGCCCACCTCATTCGACACCACCGCTACCGCCACCGACGGCGTCGCGAGCATCGCGCACAGCCCATCGACCCGGTCGAGGATGGCAGCCTCGTCCCAGTCCAGTTGGCAGCCGAGGTTGGTCAGCCACAGGGTCGCGCAGTCGAGCAGTACCGGTGTGGCGGTACGGGCGATGACCGCCGCCGGATCGAGCGTCTCCTCGACCGTTTCCCAGCCCTGACCGGCGCGGTCGGCCACATGGCGCGCAATGCGCGCCGCCATCTCGGAGTCCGTCGGATCACGGGGACAGGTGGCAAGATAGGTGCGCCGTGGCCCTCGCGCCGCGACCCAGGCCTGGGCCATGCGGCTTTTGCCGGAACGGACGCCGCCGAGGAACAGGGCGCTGCGCGCGTGGGTGGTGGGTGGTGGGTGGTGGGTGGTGGTCACCGCACGGCGCGACGGTTCTGAGGCATTCATGAGCCGATGCCCCCCAGGTGGTGAAGGCGGATGGTTCCCACCCACCAACCACCAACCACCACCCACGGCGCGGCGAAGCCGCGCCTCACAGCCACCCCTCCCGCCCAGCCCGCACCAACAGCCAGGCGAACACCGGGGCGCCGATCAAGCCGGTGACCACCCCCAGAGGCAACTCGGCGCCCGGCGACAGTCGGCACAGGGCGTCGCAGGTGATGACGAAGACCGCGCCGCCGAGGGCAGCGGCGGGGATTAGCCGGCGGTGCTCGACTCCGGTGAAGAAGCGCAACACATGGGGCACCACCAGACCGACGAAGGCCACGCCGCCCCCGATGGCAGTGGCGGCACCGGTAAGAATCGCGGTCCAGGCCAAAATCCAGCGTCGCGCCGCGTGCACATCCACGCCCAGCGCGGCGGCTTCGTCCTCGCCCGCGAGCAGCACATCCAGGGTGCGGCCCCAGCTCCAGGCGGCGATGATGCCCCCGAGCACCAGAGGCACGGCCAGGGCTGCATGGCGCAGCCCCTTGCCATCGACCCCGCCCAGACTGAACGCGACCAGGGCGCGGCCCAGCTCCCAACGCTCCTGGCCGAGCCAGGTCACGAACGCGCCAAGGCTGACCAGCGCCGAAGCCAGAATGAAGCCCACCAGCAGCACCACGACCAGACCATCACCGCCGGCCGCCATGGCCCGCCGCACCACCGCCAGCAGTAGCGCCAACGACAGGGCGGCACCGATCAGACAGCCCAGGGGCAAGGCCATCTCCGGGGCAAACCACACCGGCAGGGTGGCCGCCACCGCGCCGTGGCCCATCATCACCACCTGCCCGCCCAGGGCCGCCCCGGCCGTGGTGCCGAGCACCGACGGACTGGCCAAGGGATTGCGGAAAAGGCCCTGCATGAGCACACCCGCCACCGCCAGCGCCGCACCCGCCAGGCCCGCCACCACCACGCGCATGCCGCGCAGTTCGAGGTAGAGGCCGCGACTCACCGCATCGCTCAGATCGCCGTGGCCGGAAAGCAGGCCGACCGTCGCCGCGATGACGACGGCAGCCAGGAGCAGAGCGAGGAGCGGGCCCTGACGCATGCTTAGAACGTGGCTCCGGCACTCACATAGAACGCCATCGGCGTGCGCGTGAAATTGCCGCTGCTGGTGCCGTTAGCCGTGGTGGTGTCGTTGAGCAGATTCTCGCCGCGCAGCGACAGTTCGTAATCCTCGGCATAGACCGTGCCCACCGCCGCATCAACCTGGTTGAAGTCGTTGTTACGATGATCCCCGATAGCGAAGTCGCGCAGGTTGTAACCGGTGTTGCGGGCACATGCCGCGGTCTGGAAGAAAGCCCAACGACCGCTGAACTGGCGCAGGGTGCCGCTCACGCCGCCACTGTGCAGCGGCACGGTGACGAATGGCCGGCCCTGGTCGTCCGCGCTCCGGGTCAGGGTGTACCACAGTCGTGTGCTGAACGGGAGGCCCGCCGGCTCGTCCACACTCAGCGAACTCTCGATACCGTCGGAACGGCCATAGGCCTCGGCATTGGCGTAGGTGCCGATCACCGTGTTCGTGGCGGCGTCATAAGCCGAAACGCTGTCGATGCGCCGGTCGTAGAGCGTGCGGAAGGCGGTCGCGGACACGGTCAGGCCGGGCACTGGCATCAGGTCGATGCCCGCCTCGCCCTGGCGCGTGGTCTCGGTGCGCAAGGCCTGGTTGCCCTGCTGCTTATAGAAAAAAAAGCCGAAATCGTAGGCCTGCGAATCGACGTAGCGCTCGTACAGCGAGGGCGCACGGAAGCCATTCGCGATGGCGCTGCGCAGCTTGACCTGCGGGATCGGGATCAGTGCCACGCCCAACCGGCCGGTGCTCTGGGTGGTTTGCTCGGTGGAGGGGATGTCGCTGCGCCCGGTGAGGCTGACCTCGGTGAAGCGCGTCGACCACGCCGCCTGGCCCCACAGTCCGAGATTGCTATCGGACTCGTGGAATTCGCTGAAGCCCTGGAAGTCGGCGTATTGGCGTTTGATATCGGCACCGGCGGTCAGGGCCAAGCCCTGGGCCGGGCGACCGGTGACGAGGCCCTGGGCGTAGTACTCGTCGGCCCGATAGGTTTCATCGTTGCTGCCCCCGAAGCGGAACATCCGGCTGTCCCAGGTATAGGCCGCATCGAGTGCGGCCTCGATCGGGGCGCGGTGATCGCCATAGGCGGCACCGGCAGCGAGGCGCGCGTTGCGGTCCTGCTTGTAGGCTTCGGGGTCTTCGGGATTGCCGAGGGTGTCGAGATCGGCGTTCGTCGCCGCGCCGCTGGCCGAGCCGTACACCAGGGCAGCGTCCCCGGGCCGCCCTTCCAAACGCAGGCGACCGGCGGTCTTCTTCTGGCCATCACGCTCATTGGCCGAACCATTGCCATCCTCGCTGAGGAGCGCCTTGCCGTCAGCGGTGACATTGGGCCGGCCGGGGATGATGCCGGTGGTCGAACTGGTGCCCCAGGTGGTGGAAGCCTGCGCGGCAGCGGCGTAGCCGGCGTTTTTGCCCAGGGGGCCGGTGGCACGGGCCTCACCATCATAGGTATTGGCGGTGCCACCCTGCCCGCGCACGGTCGCGCGATGCGTCGGCGTGGGGCGGTCGGTGAGGAAGTTCACCACGCCGCCGATAGCGCGGCTGCCATAGAGGCCCGACTGGGTGCCCTTGACCACCTCGACCTGGTCGAGGCCGGCAGGATCGATCAGTGCCGGATTACGATCGCCCTGGATCGCGGTTGGATCGTTCACCGGCAGCCCATCCACCAGGAACTGGGTGTATTGGGTCGGACTGCCACGCAAATTGACCTCGGCAACGCCGCCATCAAGCGAACCATTGACGCGCACCACGGTGACGCCGGGCAACTGATCGATGCGGCTGAGGGCATCCAGACTGCGGCCGCGCTCGCGGTCGTCCTGATCATCGACCACCTCGACGGCGGCAATGGTGCGGTCACGCTCGACCGGACGGCGGTCGGCGGTGACCACCAGGTCCGGCGTCGGCGTGGGTGGGGTGGCGGAATCGGCAGCGAAGACGGGCAACCCCGCCGCAAGGGCGAACAAGGTGGCGGAACGGATGGACATGAGGACGCTCAGGAAACGACGTGGCGGAATCCCACTGCGCACCGCGCGCAGCGGGGACGGGCGCAAGGCCCCACGCGTGGTTCCCGAGATGGATACGACCGCAGATGGACCCAAAAGGCCATCGTCGGCCGTGCCCATCCCGGGGGCCGGTCGCGTGGTCCAGGCAGGTCTCCTGACTCCCGGATCCGCCCTGCCGGCCCCTTCCCGCATCGAGGATGCAGTGGATGTGCCGACCGGTCCCCGGTCACAGTGGCGGGTCCGTGCCGGAATCGCCGTGCTATGCAGCGGCTCACCGGACTTCCCTTTTCACCCCGCCTTTAAAGCGGGGCACCTGAACGGCAACGAGCGTGGCTAACCGGGACCGGACGCAAGTCTCAGGGTTTTGGAAAGCAATTACCACCGGGGCCGTGTCCTACACGCGTGGCTTCAACCCGCCCATCGCAGTTGGTGGGTGGCGGGTGGGGAACAGCCTCGTGCAGCGCATAGAGCTGCACCCAGGAGTCGCTCGGTGGATAGGGCGGATGGCATTGCCGTCCTGGATGGTGACAGCGTCAACTCCGCCGCGGCTCGAAGTCACGCGATCAGATAGAATCACGGTCGTTGCCCGGCCCTGGAACCGGAAGATGGCCGACGTTGCCTGAGATGATGCACGCGATGAACCGTGCGTCGGGAAATCCTCGAGGAGGTCAGTGCCTCCGCCCGCGCTCAATGCGCGGCGGGAAACCCCATGGCATCAACGTAGGCGTCTTCGAAGGCCGGATCTTCATGCAGGCCGACGTGCGTGACCTGACGACGGATGGCGGTGTGGTCGTCGTCCGGCTCGCCCAGGGCCAGTTTGGCGCCGAGCAGCGCGGTGTTGCCGGCGGCTGACACTTGGTCGGCGCGGAAGGCGAGCAGACCGATGCGCTCGGCGTTGGCGCGTACGATGTAATTACCGAAGGCTCCGGCCAAGTGCATGCGCGCCACATCGGCGGAGGTTTTTCCAAAGCGGCGCAGCAACAGATCAATGCCCGCCGCAACCGCACCCTTGGCGAGTTGGAGCTGACGCACATCGCCGGCAGCAAGGGCTAGCTCCGGCGTGAGCGGCAGGGTCTTGGCCCCGCCCGCGAGTCGCCCGCCCGGCAGGATCCGCCCCTGTTCAAGAGCACAGGCCACCACGTCCACCAGGCCCGAGCCGCAGATGCCGCGCGGCGCGCCGCCGCCGATCACACCCAGGTGCAGACCGTCCCCATCGCAGCTGGCGCTGCTGATGGCGCCGGTCGCGGCGCGCATGCCGATGGAGATGTTGGCGCCCTCAAAAGCGGGGCCCGCCGCGGTGGCGGCGCAGAGCATTCCGTAGCGGTTGCCGACCACAATTTCACCGTTGGTGCCGAGGTCGACCAGCACTTCGAGCTGTTCACTGCGGTGCATGCCGGTGGCGAGGATGCCCGCCAGGATATCGCTGCCCACAAAACCGCCGAGGCAGGCAAGGAAGCGCACCCGCGCCCCGCCCAGGTCCCAGCCCAGGTCGGCATCGCCGAACACCTGCTCGCCATCATTCACCGGATGAAAAGGCACTGCAGCCAAGGGTGAGGGATCGATGCCGCAAAACAGATGATGCATCGCTGTATTGCCAACGATGGCCACCTGGGCGATGGGCTGACCGCCGGCCTGGGCGCGCAGGTTGGCGCACATCTGGCCCAGCTCACCGCGGATGAGATCGCGCAGCACGGCGGCTCCACCCTCGCGGCAGGCGAACTGCACGCGGCTCATGACGTCGGCACCGTGACGGCCTTGGGGATTGAGGCCGGTGGCCACGCCCATGACCGCGCCGCTGGCCTGGTCCACGAGTTGCGCCGCAAGGGTGGTGGTACCGAGATCGATGGCGATACCCAGTCCGTGGCCGCCACCCACGCCGCTGGCGTCGTCGGCGAGGATGCTCGCCTGCCACTGGCCGACGTTGAGGGTGACCTCGCCTGCGGCTTTCGCCTGGCACAGCAGGCGCCAGCCCGAGGCGACCTCGGCAGCGGACAATTCGGCGTGGTCAGCGGCAGAGGGCGGAATGTTCCCCGCTACCACCTGGCCGCGGCAACGACCACAGGTCCCAAGACCGCCGCAGGGGAATTCGACGCCGTGGGTGAACAGTACTTCGCCCAGGGGCGTGCCGTCCGGGACCTCGACGCGGGCGCCGAGGGGTTCAAGGCGGAGATGGGCCATCAAACGGCCTTGACGATGTCGTCGTTAAAAGAGGGGGCAAGGCGGCTGCCCGGTGCGATATTCAGAAAGATGTCATCGGCCCAAGGGCCATCCACCAGTTGGGCAATGACGCTCATGTCGCCGGCCTCGTGGCTGAAGGTCCAGCCCTTGGCAGTGGCCCGGCGCTCGGCCTCGGCCCGGAATCGGCCGTCCGGCTCGACGCCCATCTCGATGAAGGTGTAGTGCCCGTAATGCTGGGCCTTGTTGGTGTGCAGGGTCTCGTGAAGGAACGCTGCGTTCTCTTCACCGTATTTTTCGACCAGCTCAGCGTAGGTCATGTCCATGCCGCTCTTGCGTGCCACCGAGAGCTGCGACAGGTCGCTGCCATTCTCCCCGCGCTCGATCCACCCGCTGGTCAGGAAGTAGGTGCCTGGATGGTCGGCAAAATACCGCGCATAGCGCGTGCGGTCACCAAGGAACACGGTGATGCAGTCGTGTCCGCGCGGAATCACCAGCGGCGTGTGTCGGGCGACCAGGCCGCTGGTGCCATTGTTGCACAGGCCATAGGCCATGACGATGCGGTCATAGCGCCCTGGTTCCACCGCGTCGATGCGTTCTTGCAGGCGGCCGGACATGAGGCCGGACGGCAGGTCGTGGAGCCCCTTGGGCAGGAACTCCACATCCACCTGATTCGTCGCCCGCGCCAGGACATGGCACAGTTCGCGGAAAAAAACCTCGCACGCGATGAGCTTGATGCGCATGGGCCGTCGGTAGTTGGGGGTTGGGGGTTGGTGGTTGGGGGTCCGAAGCGGAACAGCGGGATGTGGCACAATGACCCATCCCACTCACCACCAACCAACCACCAACCACCGCGACCGTCAGGTCGCTCAGGCCGCGACGAGGCGCCGGGCCAGCGTGACCGCGGAGGAGGCGTTCTCGCTATAGCCATCAGCGCCGATCTCGTCGGCGTACTGCTGGGTGATGGGCGCGCCGCCGATCATGATGCGAACCTTGTCGCGCAGGCCCGCGTCCTTGAGCGCGCGCAGCACGTCCTTCATCGCCGGCATGGTGGTGGTGAGCAGGGCCGAGAGGCAGAGCACGCCCACGCCCTTGTCCTGCACCACGGATACGAACTTCTCGGGGCCGACATCGACGCCGAGGTCGATGACCTCGAAGCCGCCGCCCTCAAGCATCGCCGCCACCAGGTTCTTGCCGATGTCGTGCAGGTCACCCTTGACGGTGCCGATGGCGACCTTGCCGACGGGCTTGGCCCCGGCCTTGGCGAGCAGCGGGCGGATGATCTCCAGCGCGCCCTTCATGGCACGGGCTGAAATCAGCAGCTCGGGCACGAAGTACTCGTTGCACTCGAAGCGGCGGCCGACTTCGTCCATCGCCGGGATGAGATGCTTGCTGACCAGCTCCTGCGGGTCGATCCCTTCGCCAATGCCCTGTTCGACCAGGGCTTTGGTGGTCTTGGCATCACCATCAATGACGGCTTCGGCGAGTTTGATGAAATCGACCATGGTGTGGTCCTCCGGGTTGGTGGGTTCAGGCTTTCGCGCGTGCCGATTGGAAGTCGGCGGCGGCGAGGGCGAGGATATGGGCGGGGCCGGTGCCGCAGCAGCCACCGACGAAGGCGGCGCCGGAACTGGCCAGAATGCGGGCCGCAGCGGCGAAATTTGCGGGCGAGGTGGGGTAAAAAACCTCGCCATTCACCAGCGTGGGGGCGCCAGCGTTGGGCTTGATCCACACCGGCAGTCCCGCCGCACGCAGACGCGGGATGAGCGGCAGAAGCTGGTCGGACCCAAGCCCACAGTTGGCACCGATGGCGCTGGCCCCAGCGGCGGCGAGGGCGGCGGCAGCTTGTTCTGGGGTGGTACCGAATGGCGTGCGGTCGAGGGCCTTGCCCGCGCTGTAGGTCATGCTCGCGATCACCGGCAGGCCGGTGGCGACGGCGGCGCGAACCGCAATCTCGGCCTCGGCCAGTTCGGCGAAGGTCTCGCATAGCAGGGCGTCGGCCCCGCCTTCGGCCAGGGCCTGGGCCTGTTCGGCAAAGCAGGCGTAGAGTTCCTCGCGGCTGATATCCTCGGTGGCCAGAACCTTGCCCGAGGGTCCGATGGAAGCGATGACCTTGGCCCGGGTTCCGGCTGCCGCGCGCGAGATCATGGCTCCGGCGCGGG
>JBILDK010000284.1:0-4320 GCA_044352625.1 Planctomycetota bacterium | reverse complement strand
CTAGGCGAGGATCTGGCGGTTCGGATCTACTGATCTTTCGCTGAGCAACTGCCGGCATGCACCACAAAGGTCGGTCATGGGCTACTGCCGACAGATGAGCAGCACCCACACCATGCTGCCTTCATCCTGAAGAACGTGGTTGGTGGCTGGGGACTGCATCGCAGCTCGTTGCGACCCACTTGTCCGGCACCGGATGCATGATCCGCAGCGGCGCCGCAATGCGCTGGCTCCCAACCACCAACCACGATTTTCAGATTCAACGGCATTCTCCGCATTGCCGCGTGAGCCTTCTCCGCGTTTTTCGGATTCAAGATACCAACGCGTCTCAATCCACAGCCCAACACGAAGTCGAGCCGCCTGGGCTCTTCGCTGCTGTGCATCGTCGTGTGATGCCGCTACCCGCACACAGTCGGCTGCCAGAAAACCGACTGATCACGCCACAGAGACTCAGAAATTCGAAGGCGTGGGAGGGGTCTTGGTGCCATCGGGCCGGAATTCCATTTCCTGGTCGACGCTGCCGTCGACCACGGTCATTGGATAAATTTTCCCCATTTCGTCCTTGGCCATCCACGCATGCGTGACGTAGGTCGATTGGACCACTGATTGCCCAGGATCGAGATCATGGTAAAGATGCGGCTTGCCGCCGTAATCGATCCAAAAGACCTGAACCCATCGCTCGGTGTGATTGGTGAACCGGATGGTTGTGAGGATTGCGGCGGATGTACTCGCGACGCCTTGGGGTACCGCTATTGGTGATTCCGGGGCCGGATGGCCAAGGACCAGGGTGAGGGGTTTGACGGAATACTTCCCGGCAGTCAGCAATTCCAGGTCACCCTTCTGATTGCGCTCCAGGCGGAGCGGTTGGCCGTCCAACGTATCCCGGTAGGACGCGGCCTTGGCATCATCCAAATCGGATCCGTGCTCAAGGGCGACATGGAACATGAGCTCGAGTGTCTGCTGTTTAAAGGTCGTTTCAGTCACCTTAGCATATGCCGGGAAAAAGACCGACAGAAGCGGGTTGGTCGATTCCGCGAACTCGACCTCCAACTGCTGCACGCCCTGACGGAACTCGGCCCGTGGCTGCCCCGCCAAGAGGATGATCCGGTCAAAGATGGGGTCTGCCTCGAGAATCGACTGCCGTAGCGCCGCAGGATCGCGATAGTGGGCAATAATGGCGTTGCGCTTTTCGTCGTTTTTGATGTCTTTCGCGGATTCCACGTAGAGGTTTTCCAGGCGGACGTCCCCTATCAGCGAGAGCGAGTGCGCGCACATGCGCCTTTCGGCCTGCATCATCTGAGCCAATGTCGGCATAGGCGGCAGGGCGCGGTGACGTTTCAGATAGGCAAGGCGCGTCGGTGCATCCCAATTCAGGCAATGCCGGGCGGCCACATTTCTCGCCATCGCATCAATGGAAATACCCACCAATCCCAGGATCATCAGTGGCTCGGTGCCGACCGTGTGCCGGGCCATGGCGTGGACAGTCAGCAGGCGGTCGATGCCGTCGGACGTCCGGCCTGCATACAGATGGAGTTCGGCCAGATAGAGCTGCTCATTGGCAAGGCTGCGCATCATGGCGAGGTGTGGCAAGGGCAGTAACGGGCCTTCTTGCACCAGTAGTCCCCAGTCGCTGGGGCGAATCGGGTTGGTCGCTTGGAACAGGAGCCGTTCCAGGCTGGTAGGACTGACGTTCGTTTCGCGCGGAGTGGTCGGCGCGCTGCGACCTTGCACCACCTCCGTGAAAGCCTTTTGGTCGGCATCGGATCGCGTGGGTTTCATGGTGTCCGCCTGCCAATACAGCAAGGCCGGATTGGGATTGGCCGAAACGGATGTGTCGGCCGCGCGGGCCAAGCCGGCACTGCACGCCAGCACGACCGCAAGACAGCTCAGGGCAGGGTTCATAGAAGATCCTCATAGTGATTGAAGGGAGGGGAGACAGCTGCAGGACGTTGGGCGTGGCGGTCGATGGCGGTCAGCAACACCTCTTCGCCCTGGGCCAAGAGGAGGTTATAGGCAAAAACAGATCCAGGTGGCAGTTCACTCTGCGGCACCACGGCCGAGGCCGCTGGTTTCGGACTGGCTGGTTTCGAACTGGCTGATTTCGGCGTGACTGCCGTTGGCGTGACCGGCGTCGGTGCCAGGCTCAGGGCAATGACCACTGAGGCGGCTGCGGCAAGCATCCACGGACCAGCCCGGCGCACCCAGGTGAAGCGCGCGCGCGGAGGAAGACGGGCGAGCATCGCCTGATGCAGCGTGGCATCAAAAGGCGGCAGCGGGATGCGTTGCGCATCCTGCCGTAGGCGATCGGCCATGAGGGATTGGTCTGGTGAGGGTTCCTGTTGCATGGCTATCCTCTTGGTGAGCTCATGAACGCAGCTGGTTCACTTTTTCCGTCATGGAGCGCAGTTTCTCCAGGGCGTGATGCATCCGGCTCTTGACCGTCCCCTGGGAAATGCCCAAGGCCGCAGCAATGTCGGTCTCGTCGGCTTGGGCGTAGAAACGCAGGCGTACCACCTCGCGATGGCCTTCTGGCAGGGCCTCGACCATCGCGCGGAGCAACGCCGCCTCGGCAGCCAGGGCCTCGGGGTCCGGTCCTTGTGGGGCGGCCCGATCGGCACGGTCCTGCTGGGCCGGAGTCGCCACTGGCAGTGCACGGCTGCGTTGGGCGTGGCGGCGCCAGCGCCGCCGCAGGAGGATCACGTACAGCCAGGTAAAGAGGCGGCATGTACCGTCAAATCGCGGCAGGCTTTTCCACGCCTCGATCATCGTCTCTTGGACCAGTTCCTGGGCCTCATCGGCATCGTTCACGAAAGCCAGGGCCTGCCCGTGTAGCCGGGATTGAAGCCCTTCCATCAGCCGTGAAAATGCCTCCCTGTCGCCAATCTTGGCCTGAGCGATCCAAAGCGGATTGTCGTCCACGTGACTAGTCATGCTATCATGGTTCATGCCATCCAGATCATTTTTGGTTCAAACTATTTTCCGTCAGCATCAACTATGGCAATGCTTTATATGTCCGACATGTTGCCCTTATGCGTGTCTTTCACAAAAATCGTTGAGGGGATGAGTCTCGTCGTTCCCCGGTCCTTGTCCGCATGATCCTACCTGTCGCAGTTGGTGGTTGGGGGACAATGCATTGCTGCGCCGCTGCGGATCACCCATCCGGTGTCTGGCACCAAGAGCGCGCCGCGCTGCAATGAGGATCTGGTGGACGGTTACGTCGGCGAGCTGGCCGCGCTCGACGATGCGCTCAGGCACCGGCACCTCGACCATGCGCCTGCGCACGTCCAACTGCGGAAAGGTGACGCTGGGGCGCTGGCGACGGCCGCGTGCGGCGGGCTTGTCAGCCTGGGCTGGAGCTGCCGCCAGGGAATCAGCGGGCACCGTCGGGGCCGAAACCGACGTCGAGGACGCGACTGCAGCGGGAGGCGCGGCGTTCTTCGCCCGTTCGTCGTTCAACTTCGGCGATGAGCAGAGGCTGATCAGGGAGCAAACTGGCGGGCCAGCGCAGATACGTTACACCCGCTGATCGGGCGAGATGAGAGAGATGTCTGGCCTAGAGACTCCAGCCCGGAGGGTTCGGCTGCGGGCCCGCCCAGGGACAGCGCACACGAGCCGATGCCACCTGAAGCCTTCCGCATGCCGTTTCCGATGATCTCGGGGCTGTACAACCGAACGTGCAAGCCTTCATATGCTCGACCTTATTGAACTCAGCCATGATGAAACCGCGTTGATCACGGTTACTCCGTGTGTCATACGCCAATGAACCAGCCTGCGCTGACGCCCCTGACCCATGGCTGCGGGTGTCCATCCCCACAGGATGGATAGCAGCAACGTAGTCGAGGACGCGATTCGCCGGACCCAGGCCGGGGAACGGGAGGCCTTCCAGGTGGTCGTGGAACGGTCGGAACGACCCCTGCGCCTGTGGTTGGCGGGTCTGGCCGGGCCGGGAATCGAGCTCGACGACATCGCCCAGCGGGCCTTCATCACGGCCTACCAGCGCTTGCACACCTATCAGGCCGGCACCGCGTTCCTGCCCTGGTTGTGCGCCATCGCCCACAACCATCTGCGCGACGAGCGCAAACGGCTGGCCCGACATGGCACGGGGGCGCTGTCCGAACTGGACCAGTTGGCCTGGACGGCTGGGCAGGAGTCCGCGCCGTATGGAGAGGAGACGGTGGCGGACTTGCGCCGCTGTCTCGCCCTCCTGCAACCGAGTCAAGCGGACCTGATAGATCGCCATTATCGTCAGGGGCACCCTCTGGCCGACATCGCCGATATCCTGGCCACCACCGCCGGCGCAGTGCGGACCCGATTGTATGCCGT
>JBILDK010000283.1:0-4322 GCA_044352625.1 Planctomycetota bacterium | reverse complement strand
TTTCATCCCGGTCAGCGCCTTTGCACCTGTGGGTTCCGTCCTTGGCTCGGCACCACCGGTATCCGCCGTTGCGGGGTGCTATACCGTGATGGTCGGGACCAGTTGCCGCAACACTCACGAGACGACTGTCGAGGTCACCGGCCCAAACCACAGTTGGGAGGAACGACTCGCCCTCCAGGAAGAATGCCGCACATGAACCGATTCCAGACCATTCTCCTCTTGGCTGCCTCCATGGTCCTGTCCAACCTCGTCCAAGCCCAGGAGCATTGGACCACTCCGCTGAATGTGGTCTGGGATGCTCCTGGCGGGAGCGCCAACAACTCGATGCCGATCGGCAACGGGGATGTGGGCGCCAATGTCTGGGTCGAGCCCAACGGCGATCTGCTGCTGCTCCTGGCCAAGAACGATGCCTGGGACATCAATGGCCTGCTGATGAAGCTGGGGCGGATCCGCATCCACATAACGGGGGATTCCGGCAACGGCTTCCGCCAAGAACTGCATCTTGCTGACGGTGAAATCCGGATTCGGCGTGGCAATGCCGACATCCGCATCCGCATCCATGCCCAGATGCCGGTGGTGGAGGTGGACATCGATGGCGAATCGCCGCTGTCGGCGACGGCCTCCTTGGAGACCTGGCGCGACGCGCCCCGCGAGAAGGGCACGCGCACCGCTGATGGACGCACCACCGGCCTGGATTTCAGCGATCTCTACGCCACCTTCAATGGCGAGGCCCACAAACCGGTGATCATCGCCCCCGACACCGTGGCAACCGGGTTCGCGGGCCAGGTGCGCTGGTTCCACCACAACGTCCGCCAGGATCCTGACCCCTACGAGGACATCCTCCGCCTCCAGGGCCTGGGCGATTTCATCGGCCAGCAAGCGCATCCGCTGCGCGATCGCATCTGGGGTGGGGCCATGACCGCCCAGGGGTGGCGGTCCGTGGATGCCAAGTCGATTTCTTCCACCACGCCGGCGACGGCGCACCGCCTGCGCATCCATGTCCTGTCCCAGCATCCGGGCACGCCGGATGGCTGGCATGCAACCCTGGACCGTGCCATCGACAACGCCACGGATACCGCTGCCCATGCGCGCTGGTGGCATGCGTTCTGGGACCGCAGCTGGATCATTCCTTCTACCTCCGGGCCGGAGGCGGCACCACTGCAACGCTTGGCCCAGGCCCATGCCCTCCAGCGGTACATGAACGCCTGCGCCAGTCGCGGCGCCTTTCCGATCAAATTCAACGGCTCGCTGTTCTGCGTCGGCAGACCTGAGGACCCCGACCGCCGCCTGTGGGGCCCGAACTACTGGTTCCAGAACAACCGCCTGGTGTATTGGCCGATGCTGGCCGACGGCGACCATGACCTGATGCAGCCGTTCTTCCGCATGTACCGCGACATGCTGCCGCTGCTGCTCCATCGCACCCAGGTGCACTTCCGGCATGGCGGTGCCTATCTGAGTGAGACCATGCCCTTCTGGGGCGGCCAGACCGGTGCCGACTACGGATGGACCCCATTCGCGGAGCGTACGGACCCGCTGGGCACCAACCCATTCATCAAATATTATTGGCAGGGCGGCATCGAACTGGTGCTGATGATGATCGAAGCGGACCATTACCGTCCCGATGCCCGATTCCGGCGGGAGACCCTGCTGCCCATGAGCGACGCCGTGCTGGATTTCTTCCGTCTGCATTATCCACCGGGTGCGGATGGCCGCCTGCGCATCGCTCCGTCCCAGTCGTTGGAGACCTGGCATGCGGCCGCCGACCCCGCACCCGAGATCATTGGCCTGCGGACCGTCCTCGCACGCCTGTTGGCGATGGATCCGGCCGAGACCGGCGTCGATCGCCGTACCGCCTGGTCGGCCCTCCTGTCGGCGCTGCCGCCGGTGCCCGTGGGCCTGCTGCGCGACCACCGCGATCAGGTGGTCAAGGCCGGCGTCCAACTGAAGGATCAGCCGTACCGGGACGGTTCCCCCTCGCCGTTGCAGCGCTGGAACGCGCAGCTTGCCCGGGACCACGGCACCCGGGTGCTATTGCCGGCAGCGGCGGGATCCTATGGAGGGATGGCCAATCAGGAAAACCCGGAACTCTATGCGATTTTTCCGTACCGTCACTTCGGGCTGGGGAAGCCCGACCTGGAATTGGCGCGCACCACCTTCGCCATGCGGTTCAATACCTGGTGGCAGGATCAAGGCTGGGGCGTCAAGTGTTGGATGCAGGATGACATTCAGGCCGCGTTGCTTGGCGAGGTTGATCTGGTCAAAAACTGGGTGGTGGCACGGGCGGCTGAAGACCGCCACAAGGCCAGCCGCTTTCCTGCCTTTTATGATGCCTGGCCCGATGAGTGCCCCGACGTTGATCATGCCGGCGCCATGACCCTGGCGCTGCAGTTCATGCTCATGCAGTGCGATGGTGACCGCATCGTGCTGCGACCATGCTGGCCGCGGGAGTGGAATTGCCGGTTCAAGCTCCACGCTCCCAAAGAGACGGTGGTGGAGGGAGAGATCCGGGATGGGCAGCTGCGGATCGAGCGGGTGATGCCGGTATCGCGACGGAAGTATGTCAGCGACGGGGGATTGTGAGAGGCGAGGGGAATGGGACCGAAGATCCTAGACGCCGCATGCGAGCGACATGGAGAACGTCATCCCGTGCGGGTCGAGGTCGGGATGTCCATCGCCTCGCCGCTGAGCCGGCGCGAGATGGACCGGGCGCAGGCCATGACCCGCTCAGCGACCTCGGGGAAACGCCCGCTCTCCAGGCGGTTGGCAGGGCCGCAGACCCAGATGGCGCCGACGGGGTAGCGACGCTGGTCGAAGACCGGAGCTCCGACGCAATGGCAGCCCTCGATCTCCTCGGCCAGGTCGACCGCCCAGCCCAGCTGGCGCACACTGGCCAACTCCGCCTCCAAGGCCGCCTGGGTGGTGATGGTGCGAGGGGTCGAACTCACCAATTTCTGCTGGCGGCACAGGCGGACGCGCTCCGGTTCTGGCAGGAATGCCAGCAGCGCCTTGCCGGGGGCGTTGGAATACAGTGAAAAGCGGGTCCCTGGTTCGAGGCGGAAATGGAAAGGCTGCATGGCAGGCAGGCATTCCAGCACCACCCCAACCGCGCCGGAACGGGTGGCGATGGCGGCCGTCTCGCCAACCTCATCGCGCAGCAGCCGCAGGAGATCGATGCTGACCCCCACGAGCGAATTGCTGGCCATGGATTGGTGGCCCAGCGACAGCATCTTGGGTGACAACCGGTAGGTCTTGTCGTGTTCATCCCGATCCAGGTGACCGAGCGATACCAGCACCTGGCAGATGCGGAACACCCCGTTCACCGTGACCCCAAGGTGGGTTGCGAGCTGACTCAGGTTCGATCCGGGGTGCGCCGCCAGACGATCGATGATGGCCATGGCTCTTTCGACGCTGGGCACTCGGTAGTTGGTGTTGTCGGTCTGCAGATGACGGGACATGGCACAGCCTCGGAGTGGAGCATCCGCAGCCAGGGATTTGAAGCAATCACAGATGGGGTGAAAAATGTTTTTCTCTGGTGAAAAAGAATGGCCGCGACGGTGCTTTTCAGGTAAACTAGAAACACGAGGTCTCCATGTGCTACCAACAGCTCTGGATGCGATGTGTGGTGCTTGGGCTGATGGTGGCGGGCGGTCAGATCGGTCTGCCTGGCGTCGAACCGGTCGGAGTCCACGCCCGCGATGTCGCCGAGGCCAGGGCCGGATTGAAGGCCGATCAGGGCGAGCGGCGGGCCCGCAGTGCAGTGGCCCTGGGTTGGCTGCGGGCACCCGGCGAGGCTGATGCCCTGGCAGCCGCGCTCCACGATCAGAACCATGCCGTCCGCCTGCAAGCGGCGATGGCCTTGGGATGGTGCGGCGAACGGGGGCAGGTGCCCAACCTCGTGGATACCCTCGACGACCAAGCCTGGGAGGTCCGCCAAGCGGCCGCCATTGCCCTGGCAAATCTCACTGCTGCAACCTTGCCATTCGAGGCCTTGGCCGAGCCCGCAGTCCGGACCACCCAGATCCAGGCTTGGCGGCAATGGTGGGCGGAACAGCCGTCGGACAGGCTGCCGCCAACGGTCGCCGCCGCCCTCACTGCCCCGGCCGGTGACGCGCCCGTGGAGACCCGTCGGCTCCAGGCCATCCGCGCCGCCGGGTTCCTGGGCGGCGGTGATGCCGAGGCCCTTCTGCTGGCCTGTTTCGCTGCCTGCACCCCCGAGAAAACCAATGATCTGGGGCGTGAACAGGCCCGCTCGCTGACGCGTGCCCTGGGGCGGATCGGTACTCCCGCCGCCTGTGCCGCTTTGCGTCGGGCACTCGCCGATC
>JBILDK010000025.1:0-13996 GCA_044352625.1 Planctomycetota bacterium | reverse complement strand
AACAGGATGGGGAGGATGGGAATGATGGAAGAAATCCAGCCGATTCTTCTCTTATCGTTCCCATCCTCCCCATCCTGTTCAACCCTCTTCGGATTCTCCCGAAGGGTGAGCGCTGCGGCAGGGAATGGAGCGGGAAAATCCGCCAATCTCTCCAACTCCTGTTGTCCGACTGCGTTTTTCAGGGTGAACTCATGCGCCTGACCATCCTCGGGTCCGGGGACGCCGCCGGCATGCCCCGGCCCGACTGCAACGATCCGGGCTGCGCCTGCGCGCGCGCGCGCTGCGGCAGCGGGCCGCGACGGGCCAACACCTGCGCCCTGGTCGAGACCGCGAGCACGCGCATCGCCCTCGACACGGGTTGCGGCGGACAGGCGTGCGACGGCCTGTTGCTGACCCATTACCATAGCGACCACGCTGCTCGGCGCGGGGAGTTCGCCACCCGGGCCTGGGGCCCGGCCGACGGCTTGGCGCGCGATACGATTGGCGTTCCCGGGGTCGATTTCTTTCCCAAGCCAGCCCGGGTCCGCCGGGTCAAGCCGTTTGCCAGCATCGCGCTGGGTGACGCCGTCTGCACCGCCGTGCCGCTCAACCACCCCATCCCGGTCCACGGTTGGGTCATCGAATCCGCCGGCAGGCGACTGGCCTGGCTGACCGACACCTACGGCATCCCGGCACGCTCCCTCGCCTGGCTCGCCGCCCATCCCTGCGACGTGCTGTGCCTCGACACCACCTTCGCCCCAGGGGTCGCGCGGGCCCCGCTCAAGGGGCACGGCGAGGTGGTTGCCAGCGTGGCGGCCATCGCCCAGAGCGGAGCCCGCCGCGCCTTCCTCATCCATATCGGTCACGGCATGCAGACCTGGCTCGATGGCGGCGGCGCCCTGCCTGAAGGTGTGACGGTGGCCCAGGATGGGATGGTGGTCGAGCTCTGAACGCCCTTCCCCAGGCCTTCACCGCATCTTGACCGGGCCGATCAGAATGGGTTCATGATCGCTCGCCGCCATCCCGAGACCGAGACCGACCGCCCCGTGATCCTGGCCGGGGTCGACGCGCTGACCCCATCCGGCTGGGCTACGGACACGTCCCTGGTGATGCAGGACGGCCGCATCCGCAGCCTCGGCGGAGGGCATCCCGAGGCCGTGGTGGTCGACGCCAGCGGACTGCTCGCGCTGCCCGGGATCATCGACCTCCACGGCGATGCGGTGGAACGTTGCCTCGCGCCACGCCAGGGCGTGGCCATGCCCGACGAACTCGCCCTGGCCGAACACGATGCCATGGCGATCAGCGCCGGGATCACCACCACGTTCGTCTCGCTCACTGACGGGATCGAGCTGGGCATCCGCAACCGCACCACCATCCGCAGGCTCATGCCGCTGCTGCGCCACCCCGCGCTGAGCGCGCGTACGCGACTTCACCTGCGTCACGAGACTTGTGCCTGCGACGGGCTGGAGGAACTGCTCACCTGGCTGGAGGACGGCAGCATCCATCTCATGTCGATTGCCGATCATGTGCCGGACGCGGACGACGCGGTGAAACTCGAACGCTTCGCCGCCTCGATCAACCGGCGCGATGGTGGCGATCCGGCAGCCATCGTGCGCCTGGCCAGGTCAGCGGCCGAGCAGCGCGAGGCCGGCCGGCGGAACGATGCGACCCTGGCCATCGCTGCGCGCAGAAGCGGGATACCGTTGGCCTCGCACGATGATGCCGACGAGGCGGCGGTGTACGAATCCCTTGCCCGCGGCATCTCGATCTGCGAATTCCCGATGACGCTACCCGCCGCCCGTACCGCCTGGTCAGGCGGGGCCGCCGTACTCGCCGGGGCCCCCAACCTGGTGCGCGGCGCATCGCACCTCGGACTGCTTTCTGCGGCCGAGGGGATTGGTGCAGGGGCGGTCGATTGCCTCTGTTCGGACTACCACCCGGCGAGCCTGTTCCATGCCCCGTTCCTGGCCGCCGAACGCGGGCTGCTCCCCCTCGCCCAGGCCTGGCGGATGGTCAGTTCCAACCCCGCTGCGGCGGTGGGCCTGACCCATCGCACCGGATCGTTGAGCGAAGGCCACGATGCCGACCTCCTGCTGGTCGAACCGCCTGTCGCCGGTCGCGCCCGGTTGCGCGCGGTGTACGTCGCCGGCCGGGCCGTGGCGCGCTACTGACCGTACCTGGCGGCGAAAGCCACCGGATCGTCAAGCTCGGCCAGGCGGGCGCGAAGGGTCGCGTGGTCCCACTCCCACCACGCACTGCGCAACAGCGCCACGCGGATGGGTTCTGCGAAGCGATAGCGCAGGACCGTGCCCGGGATGCCGACCACGATGGCGTAGTCCGACACGTCGCGGGTGACCACGGCGGCGGCGCCGATCACCGCGCCGGTGCCGATGGTGACGCCGGGCATGATGATGGCGCCGTGGCCGATCCACACGTCGTGGCCGATCACCACCGGGTGCTCGGCCCGCCAGGCGAAGAACGTCGTGTCGTCGCTGGCGGCGAAACCGTACTGGGCGCGACGGTAGGTGCAGTGGTGCTGGGTCACCCGATCCATCGGGTGGTTGCCAGGATTGATGCGCACATGGCTGGCGATGGAACAGAACCGCCCGATGCGCGCGTGCATGACGTCCACGTCGCCGGCGAGGTAGCTGTAGTCACCCAGGGTCGAGGATTCGACCCGGCACCCGGGCATCAGCTCGGTCCAGGCGCCGAGGTCGCTGTCGATGACCGTGCAGCGTTCGCGGATGCAGGGCAGCTCCGACAGAGCATCGGAACGCCAGCGGACGGTGGGGTCGGGATGGCGCTGGATATGCGGCATGTCAGGCGAGCGCCGCCAGGGTCGGCCGCGCCGCCGCATCCAGCACCAGGCGGCCAGCGACCCAGGTGCGTTCGACCTGGGCCACGCCCAGTCGGCTGCGCACCGCGATGAGGTCGGCGCGCAGGCCTGGTTCGATCCGGCCGCGGTCATGCAGCCCGGCGGCCAGCGCCGGGACGGAGGTGGCCAGGGCGACCGCCACCGGCAGCGTGATGCCGGCCAGTTCAGGCAGCGCCAGCACCGCCTGGACCAGCGCCGGCGGATGGTAGTCGGAGCACAGCGCCCCGCACACCCCCGCGAGCACCGCGTCGAGCGCGCGCATGTTGCCGCTCTGGCTGCCGCCGCGCACGATGTTGGGCGCGCCGAACAGGGTGCACAGTCCAGCAGCGCGGGCCGCCTTTGCGGTGCTTAGATCGATGGGGAACTCGCTGATCGAGGCCCCCAGGGCGCGCATCGCCTGGACCTGCTCGACACTGTCATCGTCATGGCTGGCCATGGCCACGCCGTGCTCGCGGGCGAGTCCGGCCAGGGCCAGGACCCGGGCACTGGCGCTGGCCTGGCCGGCGCGCTTGCCGGCGATGAGCTCCCGCACCGCCGCGTCGTCGAAGGCGTAGGCGCCCTGGTAATACGCGGCGAAGGCCTCGGGCGTACGGAACTGCCCTTGGCCAGGGGTGTGGTCCATGAAGGAGAGCAGGTCCACTTTTCCGGCGACCACCAAGCCGGCGACGATCGGGGCGGCGCCCTCGACCGTGACTTCGTAGCGCACATGCACGCGATTGTCGACCAGGCCACGCCAACTGCGCAGGGCATCGATGCAGGCGGCAGCCATGGCGTCGTTACGCACGCCGAATTCGCGGCCGGCGAAGCTCAAGGCATGGAATGGGGTGGTCACGCCGGCCAGGGCGCAGCGCCGGTCGATCTGGGCCACGGCGAAGGGCAGCGGAAAGGCGACCTTGGGCCGCGGTTCGACCTCCTTCTCGAAGGCGTCGCCATGCAGGTCCACCAATCCGGGCAGGAGCAAAGCCCCTTCCGCCTCCACTTCGTGGACGGCATAGGTCGCCACCGGGCAGATGGCGAGGATACGCTCGTCCTCTAGCAGCAGGCTCCCGTCCTCGACCACGCGGTCGGGCAAGACCAGGGTCGCACCGGTGATCAGGGTCTTCATGCGGCGACCTCCTCGGAGGCGGCCAGACGGTGCTCGCGGGCCCCGAGCGCCGCCACCAGCCGTGCGTCGTGGACCACGGTGAGGACCGCCACCCCGGCATCGCGCATGGTCCGCACGGCTGAGACCACGCGCTGGGCGCTGTCCGCATCCAGCGAGGCGGTGGGCTCGTCGAGCAACAGCAGCCGCGGATGCCGGACCAGGGAACGGCCAAGGTTCACGCGCTGGCGCTCGCCGCCGGAAAAGGTCGCCGGCGGCAGATCCCAGAGACCTTCGGCCAGCCCCAGGCCACCGAGCACCTCGCCGGCGCGCTGCCGGGCGACCTCGGCCGCCACTCCGGAACGGCGCAATGGCTCCGCCACCACATCCAGGGCGCTGCGTCGCGGTGGCGCGTGCAGGAACTGGGTGACGAAGGCCAGGTCGCGGCAGCGCAGGGCGAGGATGCTGCGATCATCAGCCGTGGCCAGGTCCACCGGACCGCTGGCGGAAGCGAAGGTGATGGATCCGCCATCGGGCCGATAGGTCCGCCACACGCAGCGCAGCACGGTGGATTTGCCGCAGCCCGAGGGGCCGGTGAGCGCCACGACCTCGCCGGCATGCACCACCAGGTCGAGGCCGTTGAGCGGATGCAACGTGCGCCCGGCCTGATGGAGGATGAAGGATTTGCGCAGACCGCTGATGGAGAGGACCGGGTTCATAGGGCGGACGCCACGAGCTGCTGGGTGTAGGGATGGGTCGGATCTTCGAGGATCTGGTCGGTGAGGCCGGATTCGACCACGCGACCGTGGCGCATCACCAGAGCGCGGCCGGTGAGCAGCCGGATCACCCCGAGATCGTGGGTGACCACCACCATGGCCACCCCGGTGTCGCGCTGGATCTCCAGCACCAGGTCGAGGATCCGCGCCTGGACCGAGAGGTCGAGCCCGGTGGTGACCTCGTCGAGCAGCAGCAGGTGCGGCTCGGGGGCGAGGGCGCGGGCGATCTGCAGGCGCTGCTGCATGCCGCCGCTGAACGTCCCGGGCCGGTGGTCAAGGCGGCCGCGGGGGATCTCGGTGCGCCCGAGCAGATCGATGGCGCGGTCACGGATCGCCTGATAGCGCAGTTCGCCGCCAGAGAGCAGCCGCTCGGCGATGTTGCCGCCGGCGCTGACCCGGAAATTGAGACCGAGGTGCGCCTGCTGATGGACCAGGCCGAAGCGGCGATGGCGCAGCCAGCGCGTGGTGAAGGCATCGCAGCTGGCCAGATCGAGTTCTTCGTCACCGTGAGGTCCGCCGCCACGGTAGATGATCGCCCCGGCACTGGGCCGGTCGTCGCCGTGCAGCAGCTTGACCACCGTTGACTTGCCCGACCCCGACTCGCCCATGATGCCGAGGATCTCGCCCGGCCACAGTTCGAAGCTGACCTGGGCACACGCCACCACCGCGCCGCAGCGGGTGCAGGAATTGCGGCCTTCGCCATCACCGGTGGTCTCGATGCACCACGGGCAGCCCTGACCGTGGATGCGGGTCAGACCAGCGACCGACAAGATCGGTTGCTCACGCATGGGTCACCTGCCGGGTGGCACACCAGGATGTGTCGTTGCAGCGCCACACCCGCCCACCATCGGCTGTGGGCAGCTCGTCGAGGTAGGTGTCCAGGGCACCGCAGGCGGCGCAGCGATGACGATGACCGGCGGCATCAGTGAAGGCCTCGACCGTGAAGGCCACATCGTCAAAGGACAGCGGCTCGACCGTCGTATGTGGCGGAATGGCATAGATGCGCTTTTCCCGTCCCGCACCAAAGAGGTGGAGGGCCGGGCTGCGGTGCAGTTTGGGCACGTCCCAGCGCGGGATCGGCGAGGGATCAATGACGTAGCGCCCATTGACCCGGGCCGGGTAGCGGTTGGAGATGGTGATCTCGCGCCAGCGCACCAGGTCCTCGTAGAGCTTCACCCACAACCGCGCGTAGTCGCCCTCGGCATGCATCACCCGGCGCTTGGTATCTGATGGCTCGACGATGGTGAGCGGATCGGGATAGGGCACCTGATAGACCATGATCTGACCCCGGACCAGGGGATGCTCGGGGATGCGGTGCCGGGTCTGGATCACGGTGGCCGCACCGGTGTCGACCGTGGTCGCCACGCCCGGACAGGTGGCGGAGATGAACGCCTTGAGATTGACCGCGTTCACCGAATCGTCGGAACCCTGGTCGATGACCTTGAGAGTGTCCTCGGCAGTGATGGTGGACAGCGTGAGCTGAAGACCGCCGGTGCCGAAGCCACGGGCGATGGGCATCTCGCGGCTGGCGTAGGGCACCTGGTAGCCAGGCACGCAGATCGCCTTGAGGCTGGCGCGGCGGATCTCGCGCTTGGCCTGCTCGTCGAGGTAGCCGAAGCCGTCGCTGATCATGCGTTCACCGGTACATCCACCGCGCGCCGGGATTTGCGCAGATTGTCGAGGTCGGACTGGAAGGTGACGTAGTGCGGCATCTTGTAATGGGCGCAGAAACCCATGCTTTCGATGCCGTCGATGTGCAGCAGCACGAACTCCTGATCCTCGCCGGGATTGCTCGGTCCGTGTTCTGCACCGTGGGCGAGAGACCGGTCGAGCATGGCGATGGCGATGGCCTTGGTCTCCTGGTGGCCGAGACAGGCGCCATAGCCCAGGGTGAAGTGGGCCGGACCCGTGCCCGCACCGTCGCCATGGGTCGCGACGATGGCGCAGGTGGTCACCGGCACCTCGCCGCATTCCACCAGTTCGCCGGTGACCGGATGCGGCAGCAGCACCGGCAGCCAGCCCACGCGCAGTTCAGCCACGGTGGGATGCATCACGCCATAGCCGCGCATGGTCGAGTAGGCCAGGGCCAGCACGCCCCCGGTTTCGCCCCGGGCCATGGTGGCGAGCGCAGCCGAGCGCGGCACCGGAAAGCGCAGCGGTTCGCGGGTGATGTCGTAGGCTTCCGTGGCCGCCGGGGTCGGCGGCGGGAGCAGGCCTTCGCCACGCAGGGCGGCGAGGACCTCGGGGAAGTCGTCGGGCGCCGCGGCGTCAGGCGCGAGGTCGAGCCAGCGCCGGGTGAGTGCGGCGAAGGCCGCCGGGTCCTCGTCCATCAGGTCGTAGCGGAAGAGTCGCTGCAGGTAGTCGGTGGTCCGTCCCAGGATCTGGCCGCCGGGGATGTCCTTGAAGGCTGAGCTGATGCGCCGTTCCAGGCGCAGCGTGCCGGCGTCATGGGCCGCGCTTTCGCCCAGGCGCGGCCGGGTGCTGCGCCAGGCGCGTAGCAGGAACGCGGCCTCCAACGCATCGCCCTGGGCCTGCTTGATGGCCAGCGCGGCAAGGTCGGGATGCCAGCAGCCACCCTCGCCACACACCCGGTCCACCAGCCGGCCGAGCTGGTCGCGCACCGTCGCCGCCGACAATGGCTCGCCACCGGCAGCGGCCCGTTGCAATTCAAGCTGGTCGGCGGCTGCGGCGATGGCTGCAGCGCCGCCGGCAATGGCGACGTAGGCCATCTCAGAGCACCTCGACCGCAGTGGTGCGGGGTAGGGCGGCGACCCGTGCGCCATCGCACAGCACCAGGTCGATGCCCAGCGGCGGCCGGCGGTTGTGGGTGGCGCGCAACGCCATCCAGGCGGGATCGAGCCCGGCCACCGCCAACCGCGCCGAACCGTCGATGCCGGGACCGGACAGCGCAAGGCGCAAGGCCCCCTCGCCCACCGCCTGGCATACCAGGATCAGAGTTGCACCGCGCTCGGGGGCGAGGATCTCGCCTTTTTCCAGGCGCAGATCCTCGCTTGGGGCGGTGGCGCCCGAGGCGACCACGAAGGCGGCCGCGCTCACCGGCGCCATAGCGGCGGCGATCAGGCCGAGGTCGCGCGGGTCGAGCAGGCCGTGGAGGTCGGCGAGGGTCACCGCGCCGTCCGCCAGGGCAGCGAGCACCCCCACCGCCGCCGGGCGGCCACCGAGCCAGGCGCGGCAGTCCACCACCTCGCCGGGAAAGGCGTGGGCGGCGAGCACCGCGCGGTACAGCCGGGCCTGGGCGGCGGCAGTCCACACGGGTTCGAGAAGCAGGCTGGTCATGGCGTTTCTCCGAGTTCGGTGAAGCGGACGCGGGTGGCTTCGCGCCCCCCGGCGCGACGGCGGTCGCGCAGCGCGGTGGCGGCGCGACCGCGCGCCGCGAGGGCGGCGACCTGGTCGCGCCCGGGAAGGTTTCCAGCCCACACCGCGTCGCACACCGCCGCGGCCACGGCCACGGCGGTGGCAGCGCCAAGCAGCCGGGCCCCGCCCTCAGCGTGGTTGCCGGCAGCATCGCGCACCGCGACCCGGGCCTGGGCCACCGGCAGTTCGCCGGCGTGGAACGGCTCATGGGCCACACCATCGCGCAGGGTCAGCATCCACAGCCCCTCCTGAGGGACGGCGAGGTGGTGAACCTCTAGCCCGTTGGCGAGAGCCTCGCCAACCGCGCGCAGATCATCGTGCGCAGTCGCCGACAAGGCGGCGTGCAGTTCGGCGCGGGTCATGGATCGATCAGGAACGAGAAGCCGTGGCGTGAAAAGCCGAGGGACTCGTAGAAGGCGTGGGCCGCGGTGCGCGACTGGTTCGAGGACAGCGCCATTTTGTAGCAGCCCCGGGCGCGGCAGCGGCCGCGCGCGTGTTCCATCATCGCCTTGCCCACACCTTGGCCCTGGCAGGCCGGGTCCACCGCCACATTCTCGACCACTCCGGCTGGGGCACCGCGATGGCCGAGATTGTCCATGATAAGGAGGGAATAGATGCCGACGACACGTCGCTCATGTTCCGCGACCCACACGCCATAATCCGGGTAGCGCTCAATGCGGGCGAGGATGCGACGCGCCTCGGGCAGGGTCAGGGGAACGGCCTCGGGCGGATCGAGGATCGCCAGCAGTCTCAACACGTCGGGCAGATCAAGGTCATCGGCTAGGCGCAGGGTGACATCCATTGCGTTCTCCGTGGCGCGGATGCTGCTGCGGTGTTTGAAGGAATCATGAACAGCAGATGTTGATCCCGCACGATTCTGCTAGCCAAAATCACACCTGTGATTCATCACCGCTTCTTTTCATACCGAGAATGACGGCGCATGGCCATCACCGTCCGCTGTCTTACCAAGATCTTCCACTGCCATGGCCGTACCACCCGGGCCCTCGACGGCCTCGACCTGGATATCGCCAGCGGCGAGATGGTCGCGCTGATCGGGCCCTCGGGTTCGGGCAAGTCCACCCTGCTGCGCCATCTCTCGGGTCTGGTCTGCGGCGACGGCGGCGAGGTCACGGTGAACGATCTGCCGGTGCAGTCCCGTGGCCGCACCGCGCGCGGCATCCGCACCGCCCGCGCCGGCATCGGCATGATCTTCCAGCAGTTCAATCTGGTGTCGCGGCTCGACCTGCTGACCAATGTGTGCGCCGGCATGCTGCACCGGATCCCGCTGTGGCGCAGTCTGCCCGGGTGGTTCACCAGCAGCGAGCGTCACCACGCGATGGAGGCGCTGCACCGCGTCGGCATGTCGCTCTATGCCGCGCAGCGCGCCAGCACCCTCTCCGGCGGTCAGCAGCAGCGGGCAGCCATCGCCCGGGCCCTGGTCCAGGGCGCGCGCACCATCCTCGGTGATGAACCCATCGCATCGCTCGATCCAGGCTCGGCGCGGACGGTGATGGAGACCCTGGCGCGCATCAACCGGGAGGACCGCGTGACCGTGGTGGTGTCGCTGCACCAGGTCGATTTCGCCATCGCTTTCTGTCCGCGCACCGTGGCCCTCAAGGACGGGCGCATCGTGTACGACGGTCCCAGCCGCGGCCTGACGCCCGACGTGCTCTCGCGCATCTACGGCAGCGCTGCCGCGACCCTCACCGCCCCCTCCGAACCTGTCTCCCCACCCCCGACCCGGCACCCGGTCCTAGAACCGGCCCTGGTCTGAACTCCCTGGAGTCCTCATGGTCCGCACCCTTCTCGCGCTCGCCCTCGGCTGCGCCCTCACCACCCTCAGCGCCGCCGAGATGCTCAAACAGCTCGACTTCGGCATCATCTCGACCGAGTCCTCGCAGAACCTCAAACAGGATTTCGAGCCGCTGCGCGGGGACATGGAAGCCGCCATGGGCATGCCGGTGAAGCTGTTCTTCGCCAGCGACTACGCTGGCGTGATCGAGGCCATGCGCTTCAACAAGGTGCAACTCGGGTGGTTCGGCAACAAGAGCGGCATTGATGCGGTGGACCGCGCCAATGGCGAGGTCTTCTGCCAATGCATCGATGCGGATGGCAATCCCGGCTACTATTCGCTGATCGTGGTCCATAAGGACAACCCGATCAACACCCTGCAGGAACTGCTCGCCAAGGGCAAGGAACTGAGCTTCTCGAACGGCGACCCCCAGAGCACCTCAGGCTTCCTGGTGCCGAGCTACTACGCCTTCGCCAAGAACGGCGTGATGGATGTGAATAAGCACTTCAAGGCGGTGAAGAACGGCAACCACGAGGCCAACGCCATGGCCGTGGCCAACAAGCAGGTGGATGCGGCGACCTTCAACACCGAGGCCATGTTCAAACTCGAAGCGCGTAGCCCCGATGCGGCCAAGAACCTCAAGCAGATCTGGAAGAGCCCCTTGATCGCCAGCGATCCCATTATCTATCGCCAGGACCTCGATGCCGGGCTCAAGCAGAAGATTGCGGGTTTTTTCATCGGTTACGGCAAGACTGACGAGCAGAAGAAGCGCCTGGCCGTGCTCAAGTGGTCCGGCTTCAAGGCCTCGACCAATGACCAGCTCCTGCCCTATCGCCAGCTTGGTCTGCTCAAGGACCGCGCCAAGACCGAAGCCGACAACAAGCTCTCCGCCGCCGACAAGGCGGCCAAGCTGGCCGAGATCGATGGCAAGCTCACCACGCTCGCCGACCAGCTCGCCAAGGCCGGCATGGCCCAGTAGGCTGCCCGTCTCTCCCCGCGCCACCTGGCGCGGGGAGAGACGCTCGCCACCGATCCCATGCTTACCGCCACCGTCCCTCCGCCGCCGATCCGCGACTGGCGCATCACCCTTGCCCAGTGGGTCGCCATTGCCGTCTTCCTTTTGATCCTGATCTGGGCCTGGCAGGGCGCGCAGATGAAACCGCTCGACCTGATCCTGAATTCCGGCAACAGCCTGACCTATGCCCGGGATTTCTGGCCGCCGAATTTTCACGAATGGCGTTTCCACCTCGCCGAAATGGCGGTCACGGTGCAGATCGCCATCTGGGGCACGGTGCTGGCCGTGGTCGCGGCAGTCCCGGTCGGACTGCTTGCTGCCGCCAACATCACCCCGTGGTGGATCCATCTGCCCGTGCGCCGGGTGCTTGACGCCTTCCGTGCGATCAACGAAATGGTCTTCGCCTTGCTCTTCGTCGTCGCCGTGGGTCTCGGTCCCTTTGCCGGAGTCCTCGCCCTGGCAGTGCACACCACCGGCATCCTGGGCAAACTGTTCAGCGAAGTGGTTGAATCCATTGATCCCGGCCAGGCTGAAGGCATCCGCGCCACCGGCGCGCACCGGCTGGCGGAGATCGCCTACGGTGTCATCCCCCAGGTCATGCCGTTATGGATCGGCTACACGCTCTATCGTTTCGAATCCAATGTCCGCGCCGCTACGGTGGTGGGCATGGTCGGCGCAGGCGGCATCGGCATGGTCCTGTGGGAAGCCATGCGCTCGTTCGACTACGGCCAGACTTCGGCGATCATGGTCGTGATCATCGCCACCGTGGTGGCCCTCGATCTGCTGTCGGCCCAGATCCGCCGCTATTCGGTCTAAGCTTCCTACGCTCCGGCTCGGGCCACCGGCCTGAGCCAGCCTGGCAACCCCGCCAGGAGCCAGCCCAGGAGCATCGTGGTCAGGGCGGTCCCGACCACCACCAGCGGCGCCGTGGCCGGGCGCAGATCGCCGGGACCGCTGATCAGCAGGTCGAGGCCCAGCACCACGGTGGTCAGGAGCGCCGCCCACAGTCCCCAGGCCAGAGCCCGCCCCCGGAACAACAGTGGACGCAGAAACAGGAAGGCGCAGGCGGCAGCGCTGAGCACCAGCACATGGAAGCACAGCGAGCCGGGATCGACCACATCGCGGATCAGCCCCACCAGCCCGGCGCGCAGCGGCACTCCGTCCTCGTCGCCATCAACCATGGCCCAGGCGGCCAGGGCCAGGGGCAGGTCCGGCGCCCACCACCAGGTCGCCAGCACCCCGTGCTGCACCAGACAGGCGAGCAGAGCGAGCACACAGAACCACGCCAGACGCATGCACCGCATCTGAAGGCGGGGACTGGCCACGGCAACGCAGGGCCTACCGTCTGGGTCATGCTCCATGCCGGGATCGATGAAGCAGGCTACGGTCCGACCCTGGGACCGCTCGCCATCGTGCGCGTGGCGGCCCGCTGCGACGACCTCGCGGCATTGACCGCGGCCCTGGCGGCGGCTGGCGTGCGCGACAGCAAGACGGTGCACAAGGCCGGGAATCTCGCCAGCCTGGAGCGGGTCGCCCTGCCGGCGGCGGCGTGGTTCAGCGGATTCGCCCCCGACACCGCCGCCGACCTGTTCGGCCTCCTGGGCGAGGACGCCAGCCTGCGCGCCGACATCCCGTGGATGGCAGGCGCCGCGCAGGTGCGCCTGCCGGTGGAGGCCCCCTCCGTCACCGCCTGGACGCTGCCGGCGGAACCGGCCGGTCTGGCGGGATTCCTGGTCCAGCCCCGGGCCTATACCGCCTGGCTGCGCTCCCGGCGCAACAAGGCGGCACTGGAACTCGAGCGCATCGGCCGCCTGCTTGCGGAATTGCCCGACGAACCCGCCGACGTGGTGGTGGACCGCCTCGGCGGGCGCAAATTCTATGGCGACTGGCTGGCCACGGTGTGGCCTGGAGCCGAAGCCACCTGCGAAAGCGAGAACATCAGCACCTACCGCACCGGCACCCGGGCGGTGTCGTTCTGCGTCGGCGGTGAGTCCGTCAGCCCGCTCACCGCCGCCGCGAGCTGCCTCGCGAAATATGCCCGGGAGCTGCACATGCTGCTGCTCAACCGCTGGTGGTGCGCCAAGCTGCCCTGGCTCAAACCCACCGCCGGCTATCCCCAGGATGCGGCCCGCTGGCTGCATCAGATCGGCGACGGCCATCGCGGAGCCTGGGCCGAGGACCTGATCCGCGATGAAAACGCTGGCCGCGCAGCCCAAGGAGCCTCAGCATGAGCGAGCCACTCGACGACACCCGGATCACGGCCGCGCTGGCGCGATTGCCGGGATGGGTCCATGCGGACCATGCTCTTTCCATCACCTGGCGCTTCGCCGATTTCGCCACCGCCATGGCCTTCATGCAGGACGCTGCGGCCGAGATCGATCGCCTCGGACATCACCCCGAATGGAGCAACGTCTACGATCGGGTGAGCGTCCGCCTCACCACCCACGACGCCGGCAACCGGGTCACCCTCAAGGACGTGGAACTGGCCAAGGTGCTGACCTGGGTGGCGCAGCGGTTCCTCGCCTGACCCCGACCTCAAGCCACACCTCGGGGGACCGATACTGGCCTCATGGACATTCCCTCCGGTAGCGGTGTGCCCCTCCAGGCGCAGGTCGCCCTGCTCGCCCGCACCATGGACATCCAACAGCAGGCCGTGGCGCAGACCCTTGAGGCCCTGTCCTCGGGTGGCGACTCGGCTTCGATCAGCGCTGAGGCCATGGCGCAGCTTGCCGCCGCGGTGGGTCCCTAGGCCCAGGAACCCGGAGCACACCAGTTGTCCGGCACCGGACGGGTGATCCGCAGCGGCGCCCCTATACCAGCAGAACCCAACCACCAACTGCGACAGGCGAGTTCATCTGAACGTCGCGGTTGATGGTTCATGGTTGATGGTTCATGGTTTCGAGCCAAGGCATTGCGACGTCGGGGGCGTTCACCGTGATGGTGATCACCAGAATTGCCGCAACTCACGGTGTCGGAACTATCAACCTGCCTGTCGCAGTTGGTGGTTGGTGGTTGGTTTCTGGTGGTTGGGGGACAACACCTTGCGGCGCCGCTTCGGATCACCCAGTCGGTGCTTGGAAACAGGGTCGCAACGCGCTGTGAT
>JBILDK010000282.1:0-4338 GCA_044352625.1 Planctomycetota bacterium | reverse complement strand
GCGCGGAACTCGATGCCGTTGCCCGCGTAGAACTCGGGGCTGGGCAGCAGGCTGAGCTGCTCAGCGGTCTTGCCGCCGAACCACTCCGAGAGATGCACCCGGTCATAGGCTGGGCGCGGTTCCTCGCCCAGCACCACGATGCGCTTCCCGGCAGCCAGGCCGGACTGCACCGCCTCGACCAGGAATTGGTGGCCGACCATGCCGTTGCCGACGACGACCAGGGTTGAACGTGTGATGCTGACCATGGGGAATTCCGTTCGTTCAGGGAGGTTCAGCCGCCGAGGGCCATGACCGGCTGGGCGGTCATGCCCGGTTCGGGCTTGGCTGCCGGGCCGGCGGGCGCCGTGCGGCCCTTCTGCGCGTACAGGAAGCGGATGCAGTCGGCGCGCAGGTGGGCGAAGCCATCGCTCTCCATCAGGCTGATGCGTTCCCGTGGCCGGGCGAAGGGCACGGTCAGGATCTGCCCGATGGTGGCGCGGGGGCCGACGTTCATCATCACGATGCGGTCCGAGCAGTACACCGCCTCGTCGATGTCATGGGTGACCATGAACACGGTGAGGCCGTTGTCCGCATGCAGGCGCACCACCTCGTCCTGCAACTGGGCACGGGTCAGGGCGTCGAGGGCACCGAAAGGCTCATCGAGCAGCAGCACCTTGGGCTCCATCGCCAGCGCCCGCGCGATGCCGGCGCGCTGCTTCATGCCGCCGCTGATCTCATGCGGGTATTTCAGCATGTGGTCCTTCAGACCGACCTTCTCGATCCACGTTTCGGCGCGGGCGCGGCGCTCGGCCTTCCTTTCGTGACCGAACACCGCATCCACCGCCAGCATCACATTGCCCAGCACGGTGCGCCAGGGCAGCAGGCTGTGGTGCTGGAAGACCACCGCGCGCTCGGGGCCGGGTCCGGTGATCTCCTGCTCGCGCAGGCACACCGATCCGGTGGTGGCGTCCTCCAGCCCGGCGATCATCGACAGCAGAGTGCTCTTGCCGCAGCCGCTGTGGCCGATGACCGCGACGAACTCGCCCTTGGCGATGTCCAGATCGATGCCGGTGAGGATCTCGGCCGGGGGCTTGCCGCCACTGCGGAAGGTCTTGCCGACCTTGATCAGTTCGAGGAATTTCTGGTGGGGCATGACTATCTCACTTGGGCGGTCGCGCCGCGGGACAAGAGGATCTGGACCGTGATGCACATGCGGTCGAGCAGGAAGCCGATGCTGCCGATGACGATCACCGCCAGCACCAGGTAGGCGAGGGCCACGTCGTTCGAGCTTTGGTACCAGTCCCACACGAAGCCGCCGATGCCGGGGCTGACCGCCATCATCTCAGCGGCGATCAGCACCATCCAGCCCACGCCCAGGGACACGCGGATGCCGGTGAAGATCGCCGGTAGCGCGCTGGGCAGGACGATCGACCACACCGTGCGCAGCCACGACAGGTTGAGCACCCGGGCGACATTGCGGTGGTCGCGCTCCACATTGGCCACGCCGTTGGCGGTGTTGACCAGGGCCGGCCACAGGCTGCACAATCCAACCACGATGGCGGCGATGAGCAGGCTCTTGGAGAGCAGCGGATCCTGCTGAGTGATGGCCTTGTTGATCACCAGATAGACCACCGGGAACCAGGCCAGCGGACTGACCGGCTTGAACAGCTGGATCAGCGGATTGGCCATGAGGAAGATGGTGTTCGACAGCCCGCACAGGATGCCCAGGGGGATGGCGATGAGCAGCCCGCCGCCGACCCCGAGGAACACCGTGCCCAGGGACAACCAGATCTGGTCGATGAACAGCCGGTGGCCCTGATAGGGCATGAACTGGGCGACCTCGGCCACCGTCATCTGCTGCTCGGCCGCGGTCTTCTCCAGCAGCGCCGCGTGCTCGACCCGGGCGACGCGGTCGGCGCGCCAGTCAGCCACCTGCTCGACGCCCTTGTCCCACACCAGGCCCGGCGTCGGCAGCGCCATGCCGCCGACCCGGAGGTTGCTGGCGACCACATGCCACGCGAACACCACCCCGACGATGGCCAGCAGGGGCAGCCCCACGCGCACCGCGAACTGCTTGAGCTCGTGGGCGCGGTCCATTGATCCCGGCAGGCGCACCAGGGGTGCGAACCAACCGAAACCACAGGTTTCCAGAGCAGTGGCGAAGCGTTGCATGCGTGGGGCTCCTGCGTGTGGGGTCCGGGCCGGTCAGGGTTTCCGGACCGCGAACTTGGCGACGTATTCGTTGGGCTTGGCCGGGTCGAAGGCGATCTTGTCGATGAAGGCCTCGGCGGGGTAGCTCAGCGCATCCTGGGCGGGCAGTTCGTCGGCCTGGACCAGGCCCTCGGCCAGCAGGCTGGCGAAGGCGGCGCGGTAGAGGTCGGCGCGGAAGGTCTTGGCGGCGATCTCCTGGTACCAGGCGTCGGGCTTGTCCTCCTTGATCATGCCCCAGCGGCGCATCTGGGTCAGGCACCACACCCCGTGGCTGGTGAGGGGAAAGCTCGCGTACTTCTTGTAGAACACGTTGAAATCAGGCTCAGGCCGGCGGTCCGGGGTGCCGTCGGCGGCGAGGCCATAGACCAGGGTACCGGTGATCGACTCGGCAATGATCTCGGGGGCGGCGCCGATGTAGTCCTTGTGGGCAAGCATCTCGGCCAGCTTGATGCGGTTGGCGGGATCCTCGTCCAGCCAGCGCCCGGCGCGGATCAGCGCGCGCACCACCGACCTGGTGGTGTTGGGATTGGTGTCCACGAACGCCTTGGTCATGCCGAAGACCTTGTCGGGGCTGCCGGCGAAGACGTAGTGGCTGGGGATGGCGAGACGGCCGGTCTTCTCGCCGATGGTGAGCTTCATGTTCCACGGCTCACCCACGCAGAAGCCCTGGCAGTTGCCCTGGTTCATGGCCGAGACCATCTGCGGCGGCGGATTCACTTGGAGGACCACATCGGCGCCGGTTACGCCCTTGGCGTCCTCGGGACCCTCGTAGAAGCCGGGATTCACCCCGCCCGCCGCGAGCCAGTAGCGCAGATTGAAATTATGGCTGCCGGCCGGGTAGGTCATGAACATGGTCAGGGTCTTGCCCTCGGCGCGATAGGCCGTGGCAATGTCCTTGAGCGGCGCAGCCGACACCGGCATCGGGTAGCCGGGCGCGGCCAGGGCGGCGTCCTTGGCCGCCATGCGCGACCACACGTCGTTGGACACCGAGATGCCCATGCCGTTGATCGCCATGTTGTAGGGCACCACGATCTCGGCGCTGGCCCCGACCCCGACTGCCGCGCCCACCGGGTGCCCGTAGAGCATGTGGCTGCCGTCGAGCTGGCCGTTAATCAGATTGTCGCGCACCGCCTGCCAGTTCGGCTGGACGACGACCTCGGCGGCGATGCCCTCGGCGGCGAAGTAGCCCATCTCCTTGGCCACCACGATGGCCGCGCAGTCGGTGAGCTTGATCATGCCGAACTTGAGCGGGCGCTTGAGTTCGAGCTTGTTGGCGATCGCCGCCTTGAGGTTGGGCGTGGGATTGGCGCGCTCGTAGGGCTTGAACTCGACAGCCTGGACGGCGCTGCCGAGGGCGAGTGTGAGGGTGATGATGGAGGTGCGTAGCATCGTTGGCTCCTGACAGTCCCTAGCGCACGCGTGCCAATCTCCTGCTGCTGCATGCGGCAACAGGTGCGAGTAAGGAATGCACCCATGCAACCGCAGGGTGCCAGGCACCGCTCGACTATCGGGCAGCAAAACAGGCGCTCCTCCAGGCATGAGATGTGCAGATGCAATCGGTCATGAGCGACTCCTCTCTCCGTACCGCCTGCCCGTATTGCGGAGTCGGTTGCGGCATCGTCATCGACGGCGAGACGGTACGCGGTGATGCGTCGCATCCCGGCAGCCGCGGCCAGTTGTGCAGCAAGGGCCGCACGCTCATGCACGCGGCGGTACGCACGGATACCCGGCTGCTCCACCCTGAAATGCGCGTGCAACGCGGGACAGAACGCCAGACCGTGAGCTGGTCCGTTGCCATCACCCACGTGGCCGAGCGTTTCCGCGCGATCCAGGCGCAGCATGGTCGCGATGCGGTGGCGCTCTATGTCAGCGGCCAGTGCCTGACCGAGGAGTACTACCTCGCTAACAAGCTGGCGAAGGGTTTCCTCGGCACCAACAACATCGACACCAATTCGCGGCTGTGCATGAGCAGCGCCGTGGCGGGCCACAAGGCGACCCTGGGCAGCGACTGCGTGCCCGGCTGCTACGCGGACCTCGACCTGGCTGAGTCCTGGCTGGTGTGCGGGGCCAACATGGCCTTCGCCCATCCCATCCTGTTCCGGCGCATCGAGGCGGCTAAGGCCGCCAACCCGGAGCGCCGGTTGATCG
>JBILDK010000281.1:0-4339 GCA_044352625.1 Planctomycetota bacterium | reverse complement strand
TCGTCCACCGCCTCGCCGTCACCGACCGTGCACATGGCTCCACGGTGAAGATGAGCCTAGGCCTCGCCGATGGTCACCGGGTCGAGAGCGTGCTCATCCCCATGCACGGCAGCCGCCACCGCACGATCTGCGTGTCGAGCCAAGTGGGCTGTGCCATGGGCTGCGGTTTTTGCCATACCGCCAGCATGGGCTTGATACGCCAGCTCGCCGCCCATGAAATCATCGGTCAAGTCCTGGCTCTCGCCGACGCCATTGGACAACCCCCGCGCAGCGTGGTGTTCATGGGCATGGGCGAGCCACTCGACAACCCCGCGGCGGTTGCCCAGGCGGTACGCGTACTGCGCGATCCTGCGGGGCTGTGCCTAGCCAGCCGCCATATCACCGTATCCACCGTCGGGCGGGTCGAAGCCCTGCGGCGCTGGGCCGAACTCGGCTTGTCCGGGGTCAATCTCGCGGTCAGCCTGTTCGCCGCCGACGACGACCTGCGCAATGAGCTGATGCCGGTAAACCGCAGAGGGGGATTGGCAGCACTGCGCGCAGCCCTCGGCCAGGTGCCGCTTAAACGCGGTCGGCACATCCTGCTTTCGGTGGTGGTCATCCCCGGGGTCAACGACGGAGCCCGCGAGGTCGCCGCTCTGGCGACGTGGGTCGCCGGGCTGCCGGTGCTGGTCAACCTTATTCCCTACAATCCGATCCCCTCGCGCTCATGGCGTGCGCCGACCTCAGACGAGATCGCGGCGCTACGCACCCGCCTCGAACGCCTCGGCGTGGCGGTGCGCTTGCGTGCCACCAAAGGCGACGCGGTCATGGCCGCCTGCGGGCAGCTCGGCGATCCGCGCTTGCGGCCGCAACGTTCCGTAGGGTAGCCTCCCCCGGAGACCTTATGGCCCGGATTCTGGTGATCGATGATTCCAGCTCGTCTCGGCTGCTGCTCAAAGGCATGCTGACCCGGCTCGGCCATGAGGTGGTCGAGGCCCCGGATGGGGTGGAGGGCCTCAAGCAGCTCTCCGCGCAATGGCCCATTGCGCTGGTGCTGCTCGACTGGCATATGGACAAGATGGATGGGCCGGCGTTTCTCAATGCCGCCCGCGCCGACCAGACCGCCGGGCGGGTGCCGGTGGTGATGGTCACCGCGGAATCCAATCCCCAGTTGGTGCGCGACGCGATCCTGCTCGGCCTGTCCGGTTACATCCTTAAACCGTTCAACAAGGAAGCGGTGCAGGAGCGTCTCGCCGCCCTGATCGTCACCGGCTGAGCCCATGCGCCTGCGCACCACCATGTCCCTCGCCGTGGGCGCAGCCCTGGCGATGCTGGTGGCAGCGGTGTACCTGAGCGGCCAAGCGGTGCTACGCATCGGCCTGATGGAGATCGAACGCGGCCACGCCGATGAGGCTGGCAAGCGCCTGCGCATGGCCCTGGATGGCGAGCTTGGCCACCTCTCGGGCAAGATCACCGATTGGGCCTATTGGGACGATGCGTGGCATTATTTGATCAAACCGGACCCGGAATTCCTGCGCGTCAATGTGCCGACAACCCTGTTCGCCGCGATGCATCTCGACGTGGTGGTTTTTGCCGATGTCACCGGCGCGGTGATCGCGGTGCGCACCCCAGGAGGAATCCCGCCCCCCCCTGAACTGGGCGGAGCCGCCAGACTCGGCATCCCGCTTCCTGCCCCCGGCTCGCCTAGACGGGGGATGCTGCGCTTGGCCGACGGGCGTGTGGCCTTGTTCGCGGCTGCGGCGGTAGTGCCCTCCGACGGCCTTGGCGAGTCGCATGGCTCCATCCTTTTCGCGCGCATTGTCGACCAGACTCTCGTGACCCATCTCGCTGCACTCACTGATCTGGCGCTGACCCAGGTACCGGTGGAATTCGCCAGGAAGGACTGCGAGTTCCTCGATGACGCGCACCTCGCAGGGGTGGTCACGAGCGACGGGATCGATGGACGACCTGCCCTTTCACTGCGTTTCGTGACCGACCGCATGGTGGCGGCCGAGGGGCGACGTCTGCTCGGCATCTTTGCCCTGGGCCTCGCGGCAATGGCGGCGGCTGGGGCCCTGATCATCCTGGTGATGATCGACCGCCTCGTGGTGCGCCGGGTGGCGCGCCTGGGCCACGAACTGACCCGCATCGCCGATGCGGCTGACGTGTCGCAGCGAGTGAGTGTGCATGGTCACGACGAACTGGCGGATCTCGCACACGGCATCAACGCTACGCTTGCCGCACTCGCCCAGGCCCAGGTCGAGATCGTGGAAGGCGCCGCCACCCTCGACGCCCTCACCCGCGCCATCCCCGACCGGATGCTGTTCGTCACCGCCGATGGCGTGTGCGAATCAGTACGGGTCGGCGGCTCCAACGACTCGACGGGCATGACACTCAGCGGACGGCCACTGGTCCGGATGCCGCCGGAGGAGATCGTAGCGCGAGCCAAGCCCCTGGTCATGGCGGCACTGGCCAACCAGCGTCCGGTCCCCCTCGAATTCGCAGAAAACGACGGCAGTCACCACGAACTCAGTGTGCTGCCATGCGACCGGCGGCGCGTACTGGTGGTGGTGCGCGACATCACCGCACGTCGCCAGGTCGAGGAACGTCTGCGCCTGGCCACCGCCCGGGCCGAGGCCGCCAACGAGGCCAAGAGCGTCTTCCTCGCCACCATGAGCCACGAACTGCGTACGCCGCTCCATGGCATCCTGGGGATGGCCGAACTGCTCCGTCCGTCGCTGGTCCTCGGCCAGGAGCCGCATCGCCTGGACGTGCTGATCGCCAGCGCCGAATCACTGCTCCTGCTGATCAACGATCTGCTCGATCTGTCCAAGATCGAGGCCGAGCGCATGGTGCTGGAACGGGCACCGATCCAGCCTGCAACGATTGTCGAACAGGTGCTCGACTTGCTCGCGCCGCGCGCTCAGCAGCGCGGCCTGGGGCTGGCCTTCATCCCAGGCGAGCACTTGCCTTCGACCGTGGTCGGCGATGGCCTGCGCCTGCGCCAGGTCCTCACCAACCTGGTCGGCAACGCCCTCAAATTCACGGTCGCCGGCGAGGTCTCGGTGTGGCTGGATGGCGAGCGCGAAGGGGCGGGCTGGCGACTGCGCTGTGCCGTCTCGGATACCGGTCCAGGATTAACCCCCGAGGTCCAGGCCCGGATCTTCGCTCCCTTCGTACAGGGCGACGAGTCCATCGCCCGGCAGCATGGCGGCAGCGGTCTCGGGCTGGTCATCACCCGCCGGCTGGTGGAACTCATGGGGGGAACCATCGCGGTGCATTCCCAGCCCGGACGCGGCTCGATGTTCAATTTCACCCTGCTGGTCGAGGGCGGCGAAGAGACCGAAACGCCTCCCCGGCCTCAAGGCCGGGTGCTGGTCGCGGCCCACAGTTGCGCGCTACGGGCCGGTACCGCGGCGTGGCTGCGCCGCGCCGGCTGGGAGGCTGAAGAATGCGCCACGGCGGCAGACATGGCGGCGGCGATGAACGTCACCCCGCCGCGGCTGGTGGTGGCCGAAGGTGTCCTGCTGGAGGCGTTGGCGGCAGACCTGCCGTGTCCAGCGGTACGCCTCGGCACTGGTGGCGTGACCCTGCCACTGCATGCGGCCCACCTGCTGGAGGCCTGCAACTCCGCCTTGACCGGTGCGAGGTGGCATCGCAGTCAAGCGGAGCCCACCTCCGCGGCAGTCCCGGACTGGTCCGACCGGCGCGTGCTGGTGGTCGATGACCAGGTGGTAAACCGCCTCGTCGCCTGCGGCATGCTCGAACGCATAGGCGTGACGGCTGAGGCGGTTGATGGCGGGGAGGCGGCTTTGGCTCGGCTCGCTGCCGGGGGCATCGACTTGGTGCTGATGGATGTGCAGATGCCGGTCATGGATGGCTATGCCGCGACCATCGCAATCCGCGCCCTGCCCGGCGCGGCGGCACAGCTGCCGGTCATCGCCATGACCGCCAGTGCGCAGGGTGCGGATCTGGCTCGCAGTCGCGCTGCGGGCATGGTCGCGCATCTGGCCAAGCCGGTGCGCCCAGCCGAGTTGGCCGCCTGCCTAGCTCGGTTTCTGCGGCCGTCCGCCCCACTACCAACAGCTGCCGACACCGCCTTCGCGACGCTCTGCGCTGAGGTCGGCGAGGACCTGGCCCGCGCCGCGCTGGCAGCCTTTGCCGCAGACGCCCCAAGCCTCATGGACGATTGCGCCGAGGCCTGTGCACGAGGCGATTATTCCACAGCGGCGCGCAAGGCCCACGCACTCAAGGGCGACGCCGCCAACCTCCGGATGGCGGCGGCCGCCGCCGTGGCGCTGCGCCTGGAGAATGCCTGCCGCGCCAATTCTCCCGATGCGGTGAACGTGCTGGGCGAACT
>JBILDK010000280.1:0-4348 GCA_044352625.1 Planctomycetota bacterium | reverse complement strand
GAGCAGAGCCAGGCCGATGTTGGTCGGTGAGGTGCGATGGGCTGGTGCCGCAAGGACGTATTCCTGAAAGTTGTCGGGCGGCAGCCAGCGGTCCTCGGCGGTGACGAAGGTTTCGAAGAAGCGCCAGGTCTTTCGCGACAGGCGGGCGAGGAAGTCGCGATCAGCCGCGTCCAGGGCTGGTACGTGCGCGACCCGTGGCCGGCTCAGCCACCAGGACAGGGCCGGGGCCAGCGCCCAGAGGATCAGCAGCGGCAGGGCCGCCGGCAAGGCCCCGGGATGACGCTCCACCACCACCACGCCCATGGCGGCAGCAAGCAACGGCGCTGGCCACATCGCCCCGTAGAGACCGACCAGGTCGGTCTTCGCGGTGTTCTCCGCATCGTTGGAGGTCTGCCACTCGAGCAGATGCCGCCGGCTGATCAGCATGCGCCAGAGGCTGCGACCCACCGCTTCGAGTGAGCTCCACGCCTCCTGGACCAGGAAGATGAGAGAGGCCCCGGCCAACGCCAGATCATGCACGGTGGATTCAGCCCAGGCCAGCAGGTGCATGGTCAACGGCATCTCAGGCGTGATGCGCAATAGCCGGGAGGCGCACGCCAGCACCGTGGGCACCAGCACCAGAGCCAACACCAGGGCAGTCCACCACCACGCCGGACCCGGCAAGACCGTCCATCCGGCCAGCAGGAGGGCGAGTTGGGCGGGCGCGACCAAACTGCGGCGCAGATTGTCGAAGATCTTCCACCGCGCGAGGATGGGCAGCGGGTTGATTTCCCAGCTGACTGTCCCAGGGCCAGAGGCGGCCTTCACCGGCACCCGCGGCAGCAGCCACCACAGGATCTGCCAATCCCCCCGGATCCAACGTCGCCGTCGGGCGAGGTCGGCGAGGTGGCGGGCGGGCTGATCCTCGACCACCAGCACGTCGCTGACCAGGCCGGAGCGCGCATAGCACCCCTCGATGAGGTCGTGACTGAGGATGGCGTTGTCGGGGAAGCGATCACCGATCGCAGCTTCGAAGGCTTCGAGATCGTAGATGCCCTTGCCGATGAAGGACCCCTCGCCGAACATGTCCTGGTAGAGATCCGACACCGCCTGGGTGTAGGGATCGATGCCGGCCTCACCGGCGAAGATGTGCGCGAACCAGGAACGCGAGGTGCTCGGCAGGCTGATCGCGGCCCGTGGCTGCAAGATGCCGTAACCATCGACAACCCGCCGCAGAGCCGCGTCGAACACCGGCCGGTTGAGCGGGTGGGCCATGGTGCCAACCAGCCGGCGCGCCGCCTCGCGTGGCAGCTGGGTATCGGCGTCGAGGGTGATGACATAGCGCACCCCGGCGAGGCCCGCGGTCTCGCCGACGATGCGCTGGAACGGGCCGCGCTCGCCATGACGCAGCAGGCGGTTGAGCGCTCCGAGCTTGCCGCGCTTGCGCTCTTCGCCCATCCACACTCCCTCGCGCGGGTTCCACCGGCGGGGGCGATGCAGCAGGTGGAAGATGCCGGACCGCCGGGCGGCGTATCTGCTATTCAGGGTCTCGATCGCGGAGACCGCGTGCGCGAGCAGGTCCGCATCCCCTGGCAGGTGCTCGTGCGCTGCATCGGCGAAATCCGTGAGCAGAATGAAATGGAGGTGATCGTCGGAATTCGCGAGGAAGCGCGCCTCCAGACCTTCGACCAGGGCAGCGACGTCAGGAGCCTTGGAAATCATCCCCGGCACCACCACCACGGCCGACTGGTCGACTGGTATGCCCTGGCGGAAATCGAGTCGCGGCAACAGGGCTGGCGGCACCAAACGTGTCGCCAGCCAATTGATGCAGGTCACGGCGGCCTGACTCGTGGCGATGCCAATAGCGAGACCGAGCAGCGTCAACCCAACGATATGATAGGGATCCCCAACTCGCCAGCTGCCCATCGCCACCTGCACCAGCAGCGCCGTCGTAACCCCAACCGTGAGCCCCGCGATCGGACCCAGGTAGAGGGAAAGCCGGAACCACCCCCCAGGTGGGCAGCACATGACCAAGGATGGACGCAGGCCGATCCGCCGGGACAGCGCGATGCACCCGGCATCAATCAGGGCATGCCCGACGTGCCTGGCCCGAGAGCCTTCCTTGGCCTCCAGCGCCAAGGCGATCGCCTCGCGGGCCACCCGCTCCTCCGGTAGACGGCTGCGCCGCGCCAGGAGCTCGACGACGTGGCGGTAGCGATCGCGGGTGGCAAACGCCATCGTCGGATAGGTTCCTGAGGGATCACCGCGCAGCACGGCCTCGACCGCGCTCATCTCCTCGACCACATCACGCCAATCGATCGCCGACAGGGTGCGCATGCTGGAGATGGAATTGCCGATCGAAACCTGGTCGGCCGCCTGGCCCTGGTTCTCCTCCAGCACCAGTTGGTCGATGGACAGATGGCTCTCGCCGAGGTGCTGCTCGATCCACCCGAGGGCGAAGGACAGAGCCGGGTGCTGCCCGCGGGCCCGGCGGGAAAATTCGGCGACGAACGAAGCCGACAGGGACGGATTGCCGCGCGCGAGGTCGGCAACCACCATGATCAGGTCGGTCGGGTTCTTCTGCTCGACCATGCGTTTGAACCAGTGGCTGGCCGCGTGGCACTGGTTGTGGCTGTCGCAGATGCGTACGGCCACCCGTCTCAGGTTTTCGATCAGCGCCACGCGCAGCATGATCGGGATGGCCCACAGCTCACCCAGGGTCAGCGTCGCCACGCTCTGGTAGGAGGCGACAAAACGCGTGAGGTTTTCGAGGTCGATGCGTCCGTCGGTGTGCGAGATCAGTTCCGTGGTGAGGGCGTAGACCCGCGGCAGTCCCTGATATGGACCGTTGGCGAGATGCGGCAGCCGTCGACTGTAGCCGCGCGGCAGATGCCGGCGGATGGTCCGGATCTGCTCCTCGATGAGGTAGTAGTTGTCGAGCAGCCATTCCGCCGCCGGAGCGATGCGCCAGCGCGCCGCGACCCCCGCGCGCACCTGGGCGTGGGCCTGCTCCAGCACCTCGGCGTTTTCATCCAAGCGCCGGAGCAGGATATAGGCATCCGACCGACCATGGATCTCATGCCAGCCTGCCAGTTCCCGGGCCTGGCGCTGCAGCTGCTCGGTGCTGAACAACTCGGCACGAAGCGGCTCCTCGTCGGCAATCCCGGTCGTCAGCGGTGGTACCTTGGTCACTGCGCGCCACAGGTCCCGCCACAATTCGTTAAGCGTTGACACTATAGACCGGCTTTTTTTCATTCCCGGAGCCCATGATCCCGGGGTTCAGTGGCCTCATGATATCACCATCCGAGGGATGATGGCCACGCTGAGTTCATTCAGATCACGGCTGAGCGCCGGTGCGTATCTGCTGACCTCACCCGCGACAGCGCGGATGCAGGATTCACGATGGGTGATGTCACGGTTGCTGGGACCTGATGCGCAATTGGTTCCACCCTTCACGGTTTCTCAATGTCGACATCATCATGACTGGATCCGTAAACGGGTATCAAAGCCGTCCGCGGTGTAGGGCTCCAAGACGTCGGGGTAAACTCGGTGCCGTCATCCAGGCTCTCTGCGCGCTCGACACAGCTCTTCGACCCAGCCCGCCTTGAATGGTCACGATTGCGCTCGCTCGGCGCAGCATAAGGCGCGCTGGCTCGCTCAACCGCCTCGCACATGCGATGCGGGATCGATGAAGCCACCGTCGGCCCATCACTGCCGCGAAAAAAGCCAGGCCAATAAGCGGGGAAAGAAATAGGGGGGGCGAAGCCAAAGCGCGTAAGCGGCGCGAGGGAATAAACGTGGATGGCATTCATGGGCGGTTTCTCTGGGCAGCGAGGTCGCTGGCCGTGGCTCGATCCAGAGCATTAGGCATGCCATATAATCCGATGCTCAGCAGGCGCGTTGGGCACATCGCCAAATGCACGAACGACGAGGCCGGACCATTGTCGCGTCAGAACGGGGGTCGTGCATTGTGCAGCGGCCGACCAGCCCCCGACCCGCAACTTGAAATGCCATTGAGAGCCGTCGGGGCACGCGCAGGCTCAAGCCTGCGGCATGGGCGGATCAGCGTTGCACCGGCAGGCTACGCCTGCGCACCTAGGGACTATTGTGCTGCCACTGAGAGCCCCGGGTGCAACGCTCCGCGCAGCGCATCCTGGAGCATCCGGCCGGCGGTGGGCACCTGCTCAGCCGCCAGCCCGGCGAAGCGCACTTCGACCTGGAGATCGTCATGAAGACCGGTGATTTCGGCGGTCACGCCGGGGAAGCCCGCGCCAAGAATGCGGTCGGCCTGCGCCTGCACCCGCTGCATCTTCTGCATCAGGCCCAGGGGCAGCCAGGCGCTGTCCTCGGCGGACCAGTCCTGGCGGCG
>JBILDK010000279.1:0-4378 GCA_044352625.1 Planctomycetota bacterium | reverse complement strand
CGTCGCCCGCGATTCCGAACGGCGTGCCGTCGAGACGGCCGTCCTGGATCTCGTCGATGATGTAGGCCGGCAGCCGCGCCAAGGCCTTGAGCCGGGCCAGGGTGGACGCGGCAGCCTCGGCCGGAATCCGCCCCAGCACCTCGCGCTCGCCGCGAATGCGGGCCAGCGCCACCAGCCCACCATCCGCGACCGGATCGAACGCCAGATCACTGGCGCACTGCGCTCCAGCCTTATGCAACAACGGGGTCAGATAATCCACGCGCGATACGCTATCGGGATTGCGAAAATTTACAGACGGAAACAGTGCGGTGTGCGCAGACGCCGATACCGGTGCGGTGTGGGCAGACGCGGACGGTGCAGTTGGCGCTTCGCGCCGGGTGCGGTGGTTTTGCGACAGCCACTAACAACGCTTCGGCCGCGATGTGTAGTCGTACCTGTCAGCGTTGCTATTCGCCGGTACAGCTTCAATTGGTCAAGGGGTCCCCACACCGAGGTCGGCGCACAGTTGCGCGCTGGCGCCAGAGCCACACCTGTCGTCGGGATGGCGGATGGCTGTCTTCATTTGAGCAGCTGCAACACCGTCTGCGGTACCTGGTTGGCCTGGGCGAGCATCGATGTCGACGCCTGATAGAGGATGTTGTTGCGGGCAAAACTTGCTGATTCCAAGGCGAAATCCGTATCCCGGATGCGGCTTTGGGAATCCCCCAGGTTGGCCAGCGCCACGCGCAAGCTGTCGAGGGTCGCCTCCAGGCTGTTGGCCTGGAGCGAACCGACCTTGCCGCGGGCGTTGGTGACCTCATTGATGGCCGCATCCACTACGCTGAGCACTAGCTGGGCATCGCCATTGAGGATCGCCTGGCGAGTGACGAGGTCATCAAGGCTATCATAGCCCTTGAGACTCAATGTCTGGTCACTGTTGGGATCATTGAGCTCAGCCCATAGGGCGGTCCGCCCCAGAGCCCCGGCGCGCATATCAGGGATCTCGATATTCACGCGTTGACCGGCAAACCCACCGGTCTGAATCCAGGTCATGCTCTGGCGCTGGCTGGTGCGGGCGGTGTCGGTGGTGGTCGCGACGCCGCCAAAGGTGCCGGCCGAGGAATCCTTCACCGTCACTGTGAATGCGCCCGACTCCCAACGGGTATAGGGCTCGGTGGATTCTGGACCGCTGCCCAGATTGGTGAAGGCGAGCCCCCCCCCGAGGGTCGGGATCTGACGCATCTGCAGGCTGCGCTGGGTACCCAGGGCGTCGGTGTAGTCGAGCGTCAAGGTGCTGTTCCAACTCGCCGCGGTGCGCGGATCGGTGACCCCGTTGCTGATCGCATCCGGATCGCTGGCCTTGAAGTCGAACAGACCGACATCGCCACCGGTGAGATCATCGCTGGAGACCGTGACCGGCCCGTTCTGCCCGGTGATGGTGAGGGTCCCGGCAGCGAACACCGCCTGGGTACCGAGATCAGCCGTGTGGCTGTTAACGAAATTCACCACGTCCTGGATGCTGGTGCCTTCTAGCACCAGCGAGCCGGGGTAGGTGCCAGTGAGGGTCATGGTCCCCGCAGACACGCCCACCGTGGTGCCGGTGAGAGTGGTGACCGCCAGCGAATTGGCGAAGTCGGCAAGCTGGTACCAGTTGGTCGACGCGCCCACGTTAAACAGATTGCCGCCGATATCGAGCGTACCGGTGCCGGTGGCCACCCCGGCGGTCCAGGTCGCTGGCGCTGCGGCCATGGTCTGGGCGATGTAGGCCGCAGCGTCCGCCGCGCTGGCGGGGGCTTCGAAGTCCATGGTTGCGGACAGACCACGTCCGTTGATGGTGAACTGTTGACCCTCGATGGAGGTGAACGGTCCGGCCGCCCCGGTTTGAATCAGACCAAGCAGCGGATCACCCGCCACCGCCGCCACCGGCACCGCACCACCCGTGGTGAAGGCGGCGCGCAGCGTCTCGCGCGGGGTGTGCAACGGATTCACGCCCGCGGTATTAAGATCAAACAGGCCGACGGTGGTGGCGCTCATGACTGACGAATTCACGTCAAGGATACCGCTGCCGAAACCCTGATTTTCCAGGACCAAGCCGCCGGTTGACGGATCGTAGGCCGCGACCACGCCAGTCACCGGCGTCTGGAGGTTTACCCGTTCGACGAAATCATTGATGGTCATGCCGGCACTCACCGTCACCGTGGTCGACCCTTTGAGCCCGGTGATGGTGGTCATCTCGCCGCCGAGCACAGCCAGGGCAACGCCATTTTGAAAAACGCCATCAAGCGCGGCCGTGCGCGCGGGAAAGGGCGCCGTGGCCGCACCGGTGGTGGTCAACACCACCTCAAAACGCTCGCGCTGGAGGTTGCCGGTGGCGGCCACCAGCGGGTTGGCGCCCGCAGCGGTATCGCTGTCGAGCAGTCCCACGCTGGTAGCGGCATTGATGGTGAAATCATCAGAACGCAGATTGAGCGCGCCTGGCCCGCGGCTGGCTACGGTCAACTCACCAGTGGTCGCATCATAGCGCGCCATCGCACCGGTGCTCAGTGTGTCCTGATTCACCTTGGCCACGAACTCGCCAATGGTGGTAGTAGCGGTGAGGGCATAGGTGGCCGCGCCCAGCGGACCGGTGACGGTCACATTGCCACTGACATTGTCGAGCTGGGTGCCGTTCTGGTTGAGTCCTTGGATGGCCGTGGTGGCTGGTGGATTGCCATAGAACTTCGCCGAGACCTGGGTGCGGTCCTGGACCGGCGGTTGGACGGTCACCGTCGAGCCAGGTTGAAGGCCACCCGGCAACTTGGTCGCATCCCAGGCGATGCCACTGTAGAATGCCTTGGTGTCATCCGCCAGGGTGATGCTGCCGAGATTGCCCTGAAGCAAGGGGATGGTGCCAAAGCGCGACTGCTCGGCGATGCGGGTGATGCTTTTCACCGCCTCATCAAAATCCGCCTGGTAGGCCACCAATTGGGCTTGGTCGTTCACCGCCTCGTTGGCCGCACCGAGAGCGAGCGCACGCATGCGGATGAGCAGCGCTGAAATGCCATCCATTGCTCCGTCGGCGGTTTGCAGCATCGACACGCCTTCTTCGATGTTGCCCGAGGCGCGTGTTATCCCGGCCATGATGTAGCGGATGGAGTCGGCTGAGACCATGCCCGCGGGATCATCGTCAGAGCGGTTGATGCGCTCACCGCTCGACATCCGTTCCAGATTCTTGGCCAACAGACGGTCCGCAGCCTTGAGGTTGTGGTGAGTCTGGACCGAGGCGGCGTTGAAATTGATGCGCAGGCTCATGGCGTTCCCCACCTAGGCCCAACGCAAGGACCGGGCCAATCAATGTGCGCCAGGAAAATTTCTCAAATTATATAATGACAAGTGCTTATGCGACCATTGCTAGCCAATCTCGCACTGGTAACGGCCCACGACCAGCGCCAGCGTCACATGCTGATCAGGGTGCAGCGAGGGGCGGGCGGCCTGGCCAGGGTCATAGCTTCGCCGACCCACGCGCCTTGCCCGACTGCGTTTCCCGTTCTGTAGCGAAGCCGAGAGCTAGGTTACAAAGCGATGCTTGACCTACCCATCGTAGAATGCGCCGGAACTCCCACCGAACTTGGTCACGCGTATGGCAGCGCAGTGCGCGCCCAGGTCCAGGACTTCGTGGCTCAGCGCCAACGCGCGGCGCGGGTGTACCTGCGCGCGCGTGGCCACCACGACTTTGTGGCATTTCGCACCATCGCGGCGGCCTGCCTCGACCAGCTCCGTACGTGGCATCCGGACGGCTGGACCGAGCACCACGCTACCGCTTCCGCTGCCGGGGTGGATCCCATCGACCTCTACGCCACTGGCAACATGACTGACATTCGTGACGTGCTGGTGCTTGGCTCCATGCGCGCCGAGGACGAAGGCTGCAGCACCGCCCTGGTTCCCCCCGTGCTGACTATCGGCGGGGATCTCATCGCAGGTCAGACCTGGGATCTCAATCCTTCCGATCTCGATTTCGTGGTCGCGGTCCACCGCCGCCCAACCGATGGTCCCGAGACCTGGGCCATCACCTGTGTCGGTTGCCCCACCCTGATGGGCATGAACGCCCACGGCATCGCAGTCGGTACCACCAACCTCAAGACCCGCGGCTCGCGTCCAGGTATCCCGTACCTTTCGCTGCTGCATCGGGCGCTCCAAGCGACGACGCGCCAGGCTGCCGAACAGGTGATCGCCAGCGCTCCGCGCGCCGCTGCCCACACCTACTGGATTGCGCATCCCGACGGCGCGTGCGATCTGGAGTGCACCGCGGACACCTGCGTCCGCCGCGAACTGGCCGATGCTCCGCTGACCCGTACCAACCACTGCTTGGTGGCGGACCACCAAGTCCGCGAAGGTGAACCGGTGTCAACCTCCTCGCACC
>JBILDK010000278.1:0-4387 GCA_044352625.1 Planctomycetota bacterium | reverse complement strand
GCGGACCTGCGGGCCGTAGGGACTCTTCAGCACGAGTTCACCGACCTGATCCTCGGTCTGGCGTTCCTCGGGATGCAGCCGCACGGTCAGGTCGTACCGGCGGATGCCCTGGTTGACCGTGGCGACCCGCACCCCAGCCATGGCCTGCTCGACCTGCTCTGCGGCATCGGCCGGGGTCAGGCCGGCGCGGGCGAGGTCCTCGTGCCGGTAGCGCACCGGCAGGGTCTCGATCATGATCTCGCGATTGGCGACCACGTCGCGGGCGCCGGGCACGCCCTTCATGGCGCCCTCGATCTCCTGCACCACGGCACGGAGCTGGTCGAGGTCGTCACCGAAGATGGTGATCGACACTGCCGCCGGGGTGCCGGAGAGGATGTGCGACATGCGGTGCTCGATCGGCTGACCGACGGTGGTGACCACGCCGGGCATCTGGGCCAGGATGCGGTCGAGCTCGATCTGCACCCGGTCCTGGTGGCCCGGCTCCATGGTGACATTCAGTTCGCTGGTCGAGGGCGGTTCCGCGTGCTGGTCGCGCTCGGCGCGGCCGGTGCGACGGGCGACATCACGCACACCGGGGATTTCAGCGATGCGCTCCTCGACGCCGCGCACCAGGCGGTCGCTTTCGATCAGCGAAGTGCCCGGCGGGGTCATGATCATCACCGTGAAGGTGCCCTCCTTGAAGCTGGGCAGGAAGCTGGAGCCGAAGGTGGTCGCCAGCGCCATGGCGGCGAGGGCCGGAACGGCAGAGCCGAGCACGACGGTCTTCTTCCAGCTCAGGCAGAAAACCAACGTCGGTCGGTAGGCTGCTTTGATCCACCTGACGAGGAAGCTGTCTCGTGCCTCATTCCGCAGCGAATGGCTGGTGAGCAGCAGGCGGCACAGCGCCGGCGTCACCGTCACCGCCACGACCAGACTGGCCAGGATGGAGACGATATAGCTGACGCCCAGAGGCCGGAAGAAACGGCCTTCCATACCGGCGAGGAAGAGCAGCGGGACGAACACCAGGACGATGATGCTGGTGGCGAAGACCATCGGGGCGCGAATTTCCTGGCTCGCCCGCTCCACGGTAGCCACGCGCACCGCAGTTGAGGCGTCGGGGGGCAGACCGCGCAGGCGTCGGAAGACGTTCTCGACGTCGATGATCGCATCGTCGACCAGTCCGCCCAGGGCCACGGCCAGGCCGCCGAGGGTCATGACATTGATCGACATGCCGAACCCTGCCATGACCACGAAGGCGGCGGCGAGCGACAGGGGCAGCGCCGTCATGGTGATCAGGGTCGTGCGCACATTGAGCAGGAACAGGATGAGGATGACCGAGACGATGATCGCCGCCTCGATCAGCACCTTCACCAGGTTGTCGACCGCGACCTGGATGAAATCAGCTTGGCGGAAGACGTGGTTGTTGACCGTCATGCCGCTGGGGACGGCCATGCTGGCGACGGCCCGGTCGAGGGCCGTGGTCAAGGTGAGGGTGTTGGTGCCGGGAGCCTTCTGCACCGAGATGATCACCGCCGACGTGCCTTTTTCCGTAGCCGTTCCTCTGGCCGGCGCCGGGGCGAGAGCGACCTCGGCCACGTCGCCGATCGTCACCGGCACGCCCGCGTGGTAACTGATGACCGTGCGCTGGATGTCTTCGGCCTTGGTCACCTGGGCGGTCTGGCGGATCGGCACTTCTTTGCCTTCGCGGTTGGGCAGGAAGCCGGCGCTGGCGGTGGAATGCGCCTTTTTGGCGGCCTCGACCACGTCGGCGACCGTCAAACCGTACAATCGCAACCGGTCGGGCCGGCACAGCACCTGGTATTCCGGCAGTTCGCCGCCGATGGCGACGACCTGGGCGATGCCGGCCACGCCCAGCAGGCGGTTGGTCAGCTCGAATTCGGCGAAGGAGCGCAGTTCCTTGGGCGTCCGTGAGCCGTCAGGCGAGGTGACCGACAGCAGCATGACCTCGCCGGTGATCGAGGTGACGGGCGCAATTTCGGCATGGGCGCCGGGCGGCAGAGCGGTCGCGACGGCGGACAGGCGCTCGGCCACGTGCTGGCGGGCGCGCCAGAGGTCTTCGCCCCAGTCGAACTCCGCCCACACGATCGACAGGCCAAGCGAGGAGGACGAGCGCAGCTTGCGCATGCCGGGCATGCCGTTGACCGCGGATTCGATGGGCACCGTGACGTACTGCTCGACCTCGTCGGCGGCGAGCCCACCGGCCTCGGTCATGACCACGACGGTCGGGGCATTCAGTTCCGGAAAGACATCCACCGCCATGCGGGGGATGAGCCAGCCGGCGAGGGCCAGCAGGATGCCGGCGACGATGACCACGGCCTTGGCGTGGCGCAGGGACAGGCTGATGAGCCAGGTGAACATGGCTCAGTGCTTTCCCGTGTGGAACGTCCCGTCGGGATCGAAGTGGCCGGCCTGGGTGCCGCCCTGCTGCTGCGAGAGTTTCAGCGGATAGAGGCCGCCGAGCACGACCTGGTCGCCTTCCTTGAGACCGGATTGCACCACCACCCAGCGCCCATCGCTGGCGCCGAGATCGGCTTCGACCTTGGTCACCTGGTCGGGGTGTTCGGGATCGCGGCGGAAGTAGATGGTCGTGAGGCCGTCGCGGATGGTGGCCGCCACGGGGATGGCGAGTTCGTCCTCGGGGGAGCCGGTGAGGACGACCTCCAGGTTGGCCGTGACGCCTGGCCGCACCCAGACGGGCAGGCCGGCGCCCTCGGCGGGCCGGGCGATGAGCTCCACGGAGCGGTCGATGGAGTCGGCCATCGGCCCGATCACCAGGGTTGCCGGCAGCGATGTGGCCACGGCGGGATCGGTGGCGACGATGCGCGCCTGAAGGCCGTTGCGGAGACGCGGCAGATCGGACTGCAGGCCGGCTGCGCGCAGGCGGACGCCGGCCGGATCGGTGACCGTGAGGACGGTGCCATGCGCGTCGATCCAGGTGCCGCTGGACGCGACCGCGCCTTCGACCACGCCGGGCGATGCGGCGCGCACCTCGATGGCGGCCAGGGTCGCCCAGGCGGGCATGCCCGCCGTGACCGCGAGCAGCGCCTCGGGCGTCAGCCCGGTAAGCTGCGCCGCCTGGCTCAGCAGCAGGTCAAGCCGGACCTGTGCCTGCCCACGTCCCGGCGTGCCATCGGCACCGCGGGCCTGGCGCGTGGCTTCCGCCAGATCCCGCCGGGCCCCGGCCGCAGCGATGCGCAGGTCGGCAACGCGACCTGCCGCCGCGGCGCGCTCGGCCGCTTGTCCACCCAGGTCCTGACCGAGCCGATCGAGGGTGGCGAGGCGCTCGGTCCACAGGGTGAGGGCCTGCGCCAGCGCAGCCACGTGTTCCTCGGCGGCGCTGAACTGGTCGTCGGCCGCCTGGGCGGCCCCCGTGGCGGCAGCGAGCTCCTGCTGCAGCCGCGTCCAGTCCGCAGCGTGCAGGCGATAGAGCGGGGCGCCGGCGTCCACCTGCTGGAACGGCGTGACCAGCACCTCGACGCGACCGGCCAGCGGCGTCTGATAAAGGCGGCGCGCGGACGGCTCCGACTCGAAGCGGCCGGGCATGCGCACCACGCCCTGGACGACGCGGTACTCCGCCTTGGCCCAGCCGATGCCAAGGTTCTTCTGCACCATGTCATTGAGCGTGATGGGATCTGAACCGGCTGGACCATGGTTGTGGCCAGCGTGCGGATCGGCGGCCGGGGTGGCCACCGTCGGTGCGTGCTGGTCGGCAGGTTCACCACATCCGATGAGGAGCGTGGCGAGGGTGGGAACGAGCAGGAGGCGGAGGGGCATGGGGGACTCGGCAGTAGGTGGATGGCGCACGAGCAGGCCGGGCTGTGGCTATGGCTACGGCTGAGCTGGTGTGCTGGGCGCGAGGCCCAACGACGGATCACCGACCGCTAGGCCGAGATCGACCAGGGCCAGGGCGGCCCGGCTGCGGGCGTCGCGTTGTTCGGCGCGTACCGCGTTGGCGGCGCGGCGGGCTTCGAGCAGGTCGGCCAAGCTGGCCTCGCCCGCCTGGTAGGCCAGGGTGCGCAGGCGTATCACCTCGTCGGCGGCGGGCGCCGCCTGGTCGCGCAGCGCGGTGGCCTCGCCTTGGGCGGTGTGGACCGCGCCCAGGGCTTCGGCCAGGTCCCGCTGCAGGCGCAACCGTTCGCTGCGCGCGGTGGCGTGGGTGTGGGCTCGGGCCGCCTCGGCGGCGGCGATGCCGGCCTCGTTGCGGTTCCACAGCGGCAGCTCGACACCGAGGGTCGCTCCGAACGTATCCTGGTCGGCCTCGCGTTCAGCAAAGACGCCAACCGTGAGGTCCGGTACGCGTGCCGCGCGCTCGGCTGTGGCGTTCGCTTCAGCGGCGGCAGCGGTCTCGGCCAGGGCGCGCAGTTGCGGATGACGCTCGGCCGCCTGC
>JBILDK010000277.1:0-4388 GCA_044352625.1 Planctomycetota bacterium | reverse complement strand
CATCGCCCTGCAGCGCATGCGTCTGATGATCCCGCACGCGGCGCGCACCGCTGCCGAGGTCGTGACCATTTCGCAGGCCTCGAAGCAAGAACTGGTGGAACGCTACCGGCTCGATCCGGCGCGCATCACCGTGACCATGCTTGCCGCCTCCGCAGCTTTTCGGGTGATCGATGCCCAGGTGGCGCGTCAGGCGAGCGCGCGCTTCGCACTTCGCGAGCGCTACCTCCTTGCGGTGGGCAATCTTCAGCCCCGCAAAAACTTGCCGCGACTGCTTGAGGCCTTTGCCAGCTTGCGGCGGGCAGAGCGGATTCCCCATCAACTGGTGCTGGTGGGCCAAAAAGGCTGGATGGGGCAGACTATCGCCTCCGAGGTCGAGCGCCTGGGGATCGCTGCCGATGTCCTGCTCACGGGCTACGTAAGCGAAGATGAACTGGTGGCGCTCTACAATCGCGCTGAGTTGTTCATCTACCCTTCGGTGTACGAAGGGTTCGGCCTGCCCATTCTTGAAGCCATGGCATGTGGAGCGCCGGTCATCACCTCCAATACCACCTCGATGCCCGAGGTTGCAGGTGAAGCGGCCCTTTTGATCGATCCCTTGAGTCAGGCTGAACTGCAGGCGGCAATGGTGCGGATCTGCGACGATTCCGACCTGCGACGCACCATGCGCGAGGCGGGGCAGCAACGCGCGAGCTGCTTCAGTTGGGAGCGCATGGCGGCAGAGACGATGTGCGTCTATCGCCGGGCGGCAGGACGATGATCCATATGATCCCCCCTACTCGTTCGCGGACCATGCAGACCGACTGGCGTGAGTTGCGCGAGCGCTTGCGACAGGATCGCGAGCGCCTCATGGCCGTCCGTGCGCAGCGGGCTGACCTTCACCGGTGCTGGACGCTGTTGGATCCTTCCTACCAGGCGGTCGCCCTGCATCGCTGGTCGCGTTTCCTGTTTCTGCGAGGTCATCGCTGGATTGCGCGATTACTCTGGCACATGAACCTGGTAGTGACCGGTGCTGATATCGGTCCGCGGACGGAGATCGGCGGCGGACTCTATCTGCCAAACCCAGTGGGCATCGTATTGTCAGGTAGGCTGGGCAACGGCTGCACTGCCTGCGCCCAAAGTGGATGTGGCGGTGTCTTCGCCGAAGATCCCCGGGATGTCGGCGGCGGACCCGGGTTGCCCAGCATCGGCAATAACGTGGTACTGGATTGCGGCTCTCTTGTGCTCGGAACTCTGGTGATCGGTGATGGCGCAGTTGTCGGACCACGCGCAGTGGTTGATCGTGATGTGCCGGCAGGAATGTACGTCGCAGCCATCGAGCCGCGACGCTTCCCGCGTGAAACAGCCCGTCCCACTACGGTTGAGTCGCCAGAAGCGCCGCCTGGCGGACATCATGGGTGACGTGTGCGATCCGGGCTCAAGCCTGCGCGGAATGCTGCGCTGTATTGATGCGGACATGCGCATCGTACATGGTTTTTTCCATCCCACCGATCGGCGGATGGGCTGGCTCCGTCGGCTCGATGTGGCGCTCATGCCTGGAGTCCAGTGCTGTGCCTTTTATCGCCTGTCGCACTGGCTGCATGTCTTCGGCCTGCGCTTTTTGGCCAGCGTCACCTCGGTGCTGGCTAGGGTAGTATACAAGGCTCATCTACACCCCTCCAGCAGTATAGGTCCGGGCATCTTCATGCCTCACCCGGTCGGGGTATGCTTTGCTGGCATCGCCGGAGAACGACTGATTTTGCTGCCGCGAGCAGTGGTCAGCGCCGCCAGCTCCGACCCCCAGGCCCTGCCTTGTTTAGGCGATGATATCCTCATCGGATCCAACGCGGTCGTTACCGGCCGCTTGAGCGTCGGATCGCGGACGATTATCAGCACCAATGTGGTAGTTGTGCGGGATGTGCCCGAGGATTCCGTCCTGATTGATCGCCGCCTGCATCGCATTCACCCTCAAGGTAGACTATGACGACCAAACGTTTCCTGCTCATTGCCCTGGTTTTGTGCGTGGCCGGCTGCTTCGCCATGATCCCCGGCTGGCGCCCGCCCGAGAGTGGATCCCCGCCGCCACCACCTGGCCCTGCGTTCGCCGCGAGCGTGCGCATTGATGTGTTGCAGCCAGGACGCGCCGCCGAACCACGACTGTTGGGCAGCAACATCCAGTGGGTGGATCACGGTGACGATCTGCTCCAACCCGGGACCAACCGCATGGCGCCGGCGATGCAAGATAAAGTCCTGGCCCTGGGGCCCACGTCCTTGCGCTATCCGGGTGGCTCGCAGGCCTCGGTGCATCGCTGGCGCAACGGCATGGGTCCGCTGGAAAAGCGTGGCGGAAACCAGCACTTTTTCAGCACCAAGGAGCAGCCCACCCGTTTCGGCACCGTGGAATTCCTCGACCTTTGCCGCCTCACCAAGGCCGAGCCGTTCATCAGCGTCAATGTGCTCACTGGCACCCCCGAGGAGGCCGTGGACTGGTTGAAGACGGTGAATGCCGGACTGAAGGGACCCGACGGCAGCGCCTTGCCCAAGGTCACTTGGTGGGAGATCGACAACGAGCCATACCTGCGCGAGGACATGCAGAAGTCCATCGCCCTGGAGCCGGCCGCCTTCGCGCGCAAGGCCGACCTGGTGATCGCGGCCATGCGCGCCGCCGATCCCACGGTGAAGCTCGGCCTGCCGCTGCGCAGCGACACCGTGGGCGGCATTCCTGCGACCCACTTCCCCGGTTATGCCGACACCGTGCTCGCCCAGGTCAAGCAGCCGGTCGATTTCATTGCCCTGCACAATGCCTATTTGCCCATCGTCGTCGGCCAGCCGGCCCCGGATCACGAGCTGTTCCGTGCTGCAATGGCCGGATATCGTGCGATCAGTGCCGACCTTGACCACACCCGCCGGCTGTGTGAGAAGCACCGCGGCAAGCGCCTGCCCTTGGCCATCACCGAGTTCAACGCCATGTTCAGCCACGGTGGCGGGCCCACCGACGGCTACACTGCGACCCACGGCGGGGCACTGATCGTAGCTGACTTGCTGCGCCTGATGAGCGAACAAGACGATATCGTCATGGCTCATTTCTGGTCGCTGTCAGGCAACGGAGTGTTCGGTGCCATCTCGAACCGTGGTCGGATCCGTCCGTCCTACCGCGTGCTGCAGGGGTTTCGTGACCTGCTCCAGGGCAACTATGTGTCCGCTGCGGTCGAGTCGCCCACCTTCGCCTCGATCCAGGTCGGGATCGTGCCGGCGCAGCAGGACGTGCCGTTGATCGCGGTGCGCGCGACGCTGACCGAGCGCACGATGCGCGTGATGGTGCTCAACAAGGATTGGAGCCGTCCGGCGAAACTGACACTCAATGCTGGACGGATGGTCGATGCAGCACAAGCCCGGGTGCTCACGGGTACGCCGGTCTTTGCACCGACGGATTCAGGTGCTGAATCCGATTTCGTTTCGCTGGCCACCGCCGGCGCTGGTACTGACGCCATCACCTGTGAGCTACCAGCGGCGGCAGTCGCTTTCCTCACCCTGACGCTGCGCTGAACTCATGTCGCCAACCGCCATCCGACGCATCATCGCCGTCCCCGCCGACCTGGCGGTGTCGTTGGTGTCGTTGGCCGTGGCGATCTATTGGCGGAACGGCCGCTGGCCGGTCGAGTATGAAACGCAACTCATGCTGGGGTTGATTCCCTGCACGCTGATCATGTTCCATCTCGTCGATGCCTACGAGTCACTTGACCGGCTCTCGGTACGATCGTGGTTCGGGCGAGCGGTGCTGGGCCAGATCTTGGTGCTGGGGGTGTTCCTACTGTTCGCGTTCTTGATCAAGGACACCAGCAGCTTCTCGCGCTTCGTCACCATGGTCTGGCTGGTGATGTCTCTTACCGGCATGCTGGCGGTGCGCCTGGCCTTGCGACAGGCGGCACGGCGGCGGCTCGCCAAGGGCATAGGCATGGAACGCATCGCTCTGGTAGGCCAGGCACGGCAAGTGTTGTCGTTCGCTAAGCACCTCGACCGCGATCCGCCCGAGGGCCTCGCGATCGCTGCGCTGGTCGCCGACGGCCTGATGGCGTCGCCGGGGGCTCCCGTCCCGACTGTCGCTCTGGCCGAGCTCGATCGTGCGGTGCAGGAGCTGCGCATCGACCGCATCCTGATCTGCGCGCGACTTGACGACCAGCGTCTGATTGAAGACGTGGTGCTGACCATGCTCCAGCGGCCGGTGTTGGTGCAGCTCGTGCCCGACCTTAGCAGCATCCCGCTGTTCAACCTGCGCCAGGCCGAGATCGCGGGCCAGCCCGCGCTCAACCTGTCGGGTTCGCCGCTGACCGACGGTCAACGGCTGATTAAGGCGCTTGAGGACCGCTTGCTGGGCGCGCTGATCCTGGTCGCCATTAGCCCGCTGATGGCGC
>JBILDK010000276.1:0-4394 GCA_044352625.1 Planctomycetota bacterium | reverse complement strand
CGCTGGTTGTGCACCCGGCGCGGGGTGGCCTCTGAGGAACAATCCGACCTGGTGGTGCAGGCGGTGATGGTCCATTTCGCCACGACTGCCTGGTCCCATGACCAGGGCCTGGGCAAGTTTCGCAATCTGGTCCTGCGCGTGGCTGAACTGAAAATGCACGAGGTACGCCGCGAACTGACCACTGGGCGCACGGAGCCGTTACCCAGGAACACCGCCGAACTCATGACCACGAGCGACGAGCCGGACGAGATCCAGGAGCGCCAGCTGCGCCTACGTCTCGCCTTACAGGAACTACATGCCGATCCTGACCTGCCTGAACGTGATCGACGGGTGCTGGAGCTGGCCCTTGCCGGGTGTTCCTCGCCAGAGATCGCCGCCGCCGTGGCGGTAACGATCAACAACGCGCGGGTGATCAAGCACCGCATGCTGACGCGGCTGCGCACAGTGTTGGAGAGGCTGGCGTCATGAATCCCCCCTGTCTGGATGACGAACGCCTGCTCGCCCTGGCCGAGGGCGAGCAGGCTGCCGAGGACGAGACCGCGCACCTGGCGCGCTGCCCGCACTGCACCCGACGTCTGACGGCCTTTAGCACTGACCAGGGTCTGCTGGCCGAACTGGGCGACGCGCGCTTAGGCGCCGGCCTGGTGTTCGGCCGCTACCGGTCCTGCGTATCGATCGCCCGCGGCGGCATGTCCGAGGTCTACCGCGGTCTCGATCCCGACCTCCAGCCGGTGGCGGTGAAGGTGTGCCGCCACCAGTCCCTGATGCCCTTCTTCCGCCGGGAGGCCGAACTGCTGACGCGCTGCGCCGAGCTGGACATCCCCGGCGTGCTGCGCCTGCGTGAGCAGGCCCTGGATCACCTGCCGGCGTATCTGGTCACCGACTTCCTGCCCGGCGGCACCCTCGCCGACCGCCTGCGCGCCGGTGGCCGTCCGGCCGCCGAGGTGGTGACCTTGATGCGCTGTCTGGCCTCGACCCTGAGCGCCCTCGCGGCCAACGGCCTCATCCACGGCGACCTGAAACCGGGCAACATCATCTTCACCGCCGAGGGATCTCCGCTGGTGATCGATCTGGGGGTGGCGCGCAGCCAGTACGAACATGCGGCCAAGACCGATGCCGCCCTCACGGCGATGCGCATGCCGCCGATGACCGTGGCCTACGCCGCGCCGGAACAGATCCGTGGCCAGGCCGGCACGCTCGCCTCCGACATCTACGCCCTCGGCCTGCTGCTGTACGAGACCGCCACCGGCCGCCACCCCTTCCAGGGCGCCACCCTGTACGAGACCAGCGCCAAGATCCTCGCTGGCACCCCGCCCCCACCCGGCCTCGACATGAACACACGCTGGGCGCAGCTCATCGTGCGTTGCCTCGATCCCGATCCCGCCCGGCGCCCCTCGGCGGAGACGCTGGCCTCCTGGGATGACGCCGCCCTGGCCCAGCGGGTGCGGCGCCCGCCCACGACCCGAGTGGTGAAGCCCGCCTCGGTGACCCCCTGGTGGCGACGCCCGCCAGCACTGATCGGGGCCAGCGGACTGATGCTGGTGCTGACCTGGCTCCTGGCCCATCTGGCAGGCCCGGAGGTCCCTCCGCCAACCCCTGCTTCCGAACCCGTCCCAGTACAACGGCTCTTCCTCTTCGCGGATGGTGTCCCGGAGGGCTGGGAGCAGCGCAATGACGGGTGCTATGGCCATCTCCGCAACACCGAGACCACGCACGAGAACAGCGCCATCTCGTGGGCGATCACGCTCAGCGGCACCAATGGTTACGCCAGCCTGGTACGCAAGGAGGGCGGGCAGTTGGATACCCGGCCGTACCAGGCCCTGTCGTTCTGGATCCACGGGGGCGATGCCGGTGGTCAAGCGCTGGAGGTGCAGGCTGTTCGCACAGGTGGCCCACAAGCTGGCCGACGCCTCGCCCCCCTGCCGGCTGGACGGTGGCTATCGGTGACCATCCCGCTTGACGCCCTGGGTGCAGCTCGGGTTCCCGACCTGGTGGGGATCCGCTTCAGCAATGTCAGCCGAGGCCCCTTGCCGATCTTTTATGTCGATGACCTGTCATTGGATATGAATAGCCCGCCGGACCGATGAGTGGTCCGTACGACATGGTCTGTAATGGTCGAGCCGTTTCCGTCATCATTGGTGTCACCTCGGCTGAGCGCCGTGCGCTCCCGCCCAACCCAGGATCATCGCTCCATGACACGCCTATCCCAGGCCCAGCGACTCGCCCTGCTCGGCGCCACCACCGTGTTGAGTTCCGCCCTGACGGCCGCCGACACCCGGCCGAACATCGTGCTGATCGTCGCCGATGACCTGGGTTCCGGCGATCTGTCGTGCTACGGCGCGACCAAGCTCAAAACCCCCAACATCGATGCCCTGGCCAGCCAGGGCGTGCGCATGACCGATGCCTGCGCCTCGGCGGCCGTGTGCCAGCCCTCGCGCTACTCCATCCTCACCGGCGAGTACGCCAATCGCATCCAGAGGCAGGGCCAGTACCAGACCTACTTCCGTCCAGGCCAGCAATCCATCGCCTCGGTGTTGAAGACGGCCGGTTACCGCACCGCAGCCTTCGGCAAGTGGCACAACGGATTCAGCCGCGGCGGCGAACCGGATTACAACCGTCGCAATCTGGTGGCGAACAAGCCGGGTGCGACGGGGGCCACACCTCTCGACATTGGATTTGATGCCTTCTTCGGTCCGCCGCGCAGCCACAATGAACCGCCATATGTCTTCCTCGAAACCAGCGAGGACAGCGCCGGCAGGTTCCTGCAGATCTTCAAAGGGGACCCGGCTGATCCCGTGGTCATCACCCCGCGCCAGGACCGCTCGGTCAGGCCGTTCAACGACTACGGCTTCGGCATCAGCACTGGCGCAGTCGCGGCCCATGCCGCCCGTCCCGACACCCAGATCGACATGATCCTGGCCAACCGGATCGCCGACGAAGTGGCGCAGCACAAAGCCGGCGATGCTCCGTTCTTCTACTACGTGCCCTTCACCGCCCCCCATGTGCCCCTCGGGCCGAGCAAAGCCAATATCGGTCGCAGCCAGGCCGGCGCCTACGGCGATTTCATCATGCAGATGGATGATTGCGTCGGCGTCATCACTAAGGCGCTCGAGGCCAAGGGCCTCACTGACAACACCCTGGTGATCGTCACCAGCGACAATGGCGGCCTGACCATCGGCCCAGCCCAGCATGTGGATACGGAAACCGGCGTCCCGACCAGGGATGCGGCAGGGAACCCCTACCGTGGAATGGCCTGGACGAATAACCGGCCAGACCATCGCACCAACGGCTCCTTTCAAGGCCAGAAGACCGACGCCTGGGAAGGCGGCCATCGGGTGCCGTTCATCGTCAAGTGGCCAGCCGGTCACATTCCTGCCGGGACCACCAGCGACACGTTGATCGGCCTGACCGACATCATGGCCACCGTGGCCGCCGCTGCCGGAGCGACCATCCCCTCGGGCGCAGCCGTCGACAGCCTGAACCAGCTCCCCGTGCTACGCAATCCCGCCACTCAGCCCGCGATCCGCAGCGAGATGCTGATCCAAGGCACCAAAGGCTGGACCCTGCGTCATACCGACAGCCAGGGTGTCAAATGGGCCTATATCCCCGTCCGCGGCACAGGCGGCGAGTCCGTGCAGGATACCGTCACACCCATCCCCTGGGGCCAGCCGTATCGCAACCAGGGCTGGACCAACAGCGACATCGACACCAACACCGGCGTGGTCAAGGCTGATGCCCCCAGCCGCCAGCTCTACAACCTGAACACGGATCCCTACCAGCACACCAACGTGGTGGTCGCCAACCAGACGCTGGCCGACACCCTGACCGGCCGACTGAATGAACTGATGGCGCTGTCGGCGGTGAACCGCGCCCCGGTCGTCGCACAGACCATCGCCGCCCAATCGGCCGGGGTCGGAACCGTCTTCAGCCTGCAGGTGGCCACGTCTGCGCTCACCGATCCCGACAAGGACGTGTTAAGCTACAGCGTCACCGGTCTCCCCGCTGGCCTGTCGTTCGCCCCGTTCACCCGCACCATCGCTGGGACCCCAACGGCCTCCGGCACCTTCGCCGTGCAGCTCAGCGCCCAGGACGGCCGCGGCGGCAGCGTCACCACCGCCTTCACCCTGACCGTGACCGGGGGCGTCGTTTCTCCTTCGCCCAAACGGTAACGGCACCATCCAGGATTTCCTGTAATGGCCTGAGCGGTTCCTTCATTCTTGGTGTCACCTCGGCGGAGCTCCCTGCGCTGCCGCCCTACCCAGGATCATCGCTCCATGACACGTCCCTCCCAGGTCCAGCGGCTCGCCCTGCTCGGTGCCACCACGTTACTCAGTACAGCCTTGTCGGCCGCCGACACGGTTCCCCCCAATGTGATCTTGATCGTAGCCGATGAT
>JBILDK010000275.1:0-4410 GCA_044352625.1 Planctomycetota bacterium | reverse complement strand
CGCCCGCAAGGTCGGTTACGATGCGGTTCATCAGTCCGCGCTCATCAGGAAAGATGCGCAGCCGCGCGGTCTTGCCCGCCAGCCAGGTGGCGTCGTCGAGGACGTCGTCATGGCCCACGCCAAGCAGCACCAGCAATCCGCGTCCGATGGCCGCATGACGGACGCCGGCGATGTCCACCGTCGCGCCGGTCACGCGCTGGATGCAGGCGCGCATCAGCCCGCCACCTTGCGGAACACCTTCCAGCAGGCGCGCAGATGCTCGGCTAGGGCCCGGGCCTGGTCGCCCAGTTCGCCACCAACGCTGGCCGCACCCTGTGCCGCGCGCAGCGCCTGGCCCTGGGCGGTAAGCGGCCGCGCTGCCTGGTAGGTATCGGTAATGGGCGTGGTCGCGGCCCGGCCCAGGGCGTACAGGCCCTGCCAGTGAAAGCCCGCCAGGACCTGGCCGTGGACATGCATCAGCCGGCGCAGGTCGCCCTCATCGCAGGTGGCGAGATCCAGTTGATCCCGGGCGTGGCAGCGGGTGCGCAGCAGGTAGTTCGAGGCCGGCCCTTCGCACACCGCATGGAAGGGATCGCGACCCATGGCCACGGTGATGCGCCCGCCGATGGCGGTGGGCGGGAACGGGCAGCAGGGCAGCACCCGGGCGAGCACGCTGGGGGTGCGCTCCTTGGCCTCGACCAGACGCAGCCGCGCCGGCGGACCGGGCTCGCGCAGCAGCAGATACCAGCGCCGCCGGCCCAGGCTGCTGATGCCCGCCGGAGCGGTGCGCCGGGCCACGTCGAGCAGCCTATGGGCCGGCCAGGCCGCCTCGCGCACCGCCTGGGTGAAGAACGTCGCCGCCAGCGCATCGTCCTGGAGGTTGCCATCGCGGCGCAGGCGCGCGGTCAGGCCCTGGCCCCTGGCCACCTCGGCGATGAGCCGCTTGTGGCCACCTTCGGCGCTGGCGTTCTCGATCAGCGTCTTCACCCCTTCCGGCAGGCCGTTCCAGTCAAGGCGGTCCGCGTGGTCGTCGCTGCCGGCCAGGCGTCCGATGGTCTCGCCGTAGGTCCGGGCCAGGACCGCGCCCAGCTCCTTGAGCGCCTTGCCCTTGAGGTCCGGGCGGCTGATCGCCACCGAACTCAGGGCGCGCAGCAGGTCCCAACGCCACGGCGCAGGGTGCTCGTCGTCGATGTCGGCGATGCCGTAGGTCGGCCGCACCAGGCCCTGGCGGTCTGCCGGCCCCACCGCCAGGGTGGCGATGTTGCCGTGGTGCGGATCGCCCACCGCCCACACCCAGGCGTCAGCCACGCCGATCTCGCGCACCATCCAGGTGACGGCGATGGCCAAAGCCCCGCGATTGAACACGGTCACCCCGCTGTGCAGCTTCTTGAGCTTGCGCGCATGGGCCTCGGGGTTGAGGGTCGCGAGCACGCGCAGTTCGGGCAGCAGCAGCGCTTCAAGGTCGTTTCGTGCAGCGGTCATGGCCCAAGCCTAGGAGTACTACGCCGGCCGGAAGACCGGACGGGGTGTGCCTTGACCGCCGGAGGGGTCGCCCCATAGACTGCCGCTCCACCCGCCGGAGTGCCCATGGCCCGAAGCCTCGTCATCGTCGAGTCGCCTGCCAAGGCCAAGACGATCAATAAATACCTCGGCAAGGACTTCGTCGTGAAGTCCTCCTTTGGTCATATCCGTGATCTGCCCTCGGGCGGCGACGCCAGCGAGGAGAGCCCCGCCGACCGCCTCAAGGCGGCCCGCGAGGCCAAGGCCAAGGGCGCGCCCAAGGCCACCGCCGCCGACAAGGCCAAGAAGGCGCGCAGCGCCCTGGTGCGGCGCATGGGCGTGGATCCGGACCACGGTTGGGAGGCCCGCTACGAGGTGGTGCCCGGCAAGGAGAAGCAGGTGGCCGAGCTGAAGGCCGCCGCCGCCACCGCCGACACCATCTATCTCGCCTCCGATCCTGATCGCGAAGGGGAGGCCATCGCCTGGCATCTGCAGGAACTGCTCGGCGGGGATGCCGCCAAGTACCGCCGCGTCACCTTCCACGAGATCACCAAGTCCGCGATCCAGGCCGCCTTCGCCGCCCCCGAGCAGGTGGACATGGACCGGGTCAACGCCCAGCAGGCGCGGCGCTTCCTCGACCGCGTGGTGGGTTTCATGGTCTCGCCGCTGTTGTGGGCCAAGGTCGCCCGCGGCCTGTCCGCCGGCCGGGTGCAGTCGGTCGCCGTTCGCCTGGTGGCCGAGCGCGAGCGTGAGATCCGCGCCTTTGTGCCGGAAGAGTATTGGGATGTGGAGGCAGACCTGGCGAAGTCCGGAGCGACGCTGCGCGCGGCCGTGGTGAAATGCGCCGGGGCAGCCTTCAAACCGGTGAACAGCCAGCAGGCGACGAGTGCGGTGGAGGAGTTGAAGAAAGCCGCCTACGCGGTCACCGCCAGCGAGGACAAGGCCCAGCGCTCCAATCCCAATCCGCCGTTCATGACCTCGTCGCTGCAGGTCGCGGCCTCGGTGCGCCTGGGCTTCTCGGTCAAGAAGACCATGACCCTGGCCCAACGCCTGTACGAGGCCGGGCACATCACCTACATGCGTACCGACAGCGCCAACCTGTCGCCCGACGCGGTGACCGCCTGCCGCACCTACATCGGCGCCACCTTCGGCGGGCGCTACCTGCCCGAGGCGCCCCGGGTCTACAAGTCCAAGGAGGGCGCCCAGGAGGCCCACGAGGCGATCCGCCCCACCGATGTGACGGTGACCGATGAAAGCCTGCGCGATCTCGAACGCGATCAGCAGCGGCTCTATGACCTCATCTGGCGCCAGTTCGTGGCCTGCCAGATGCCCGCCGCCGAATACGACACCACCACGGTGACGATCAGCGCCGGGCGCTATGAGCTGCGCGCCAACGGCCGCGTGCTGCGCTTCGACGGCTTTTTCAAGGTGCTGCCGCCGGCGAAGTCCGACGACCAGGTGCTGCCGCGCCTGGTCGCGGGCCAGGCCCTCGACCTCACGGGCATCACGCCGACCCAGCATTTCACCAAGCCGCCGGCGCGCTTCAGTGAAGCGACCCTGGTGCGCGAGCTTGAAAAGCGCGGTATCGGCCGCCCCTCGACCTACGCCAGCATCATCTCCACCATCCAGGAGCGCGGTTACGTCAGCCTTGCGGCCCGGCGCCTGCGCGCTGAAAAACTGGGCGAGATCGTCACCACCCGGCTGTGCGAGGCCTTCCCCGAACTGATGGACTACGGCTTCACCGCCGGCCTGGAGAGCCAGCTCGATGCGGTGGCCGAGGCGCGCGAAGACTGGAAGACCGCCCTCGACCGCTTCTATGGCGACTTCAAGGGCAAGCTCGACCACGCCGCCGAGGCCATGCACCAGAGCGCCCCGGTGCCCACCGACATCCCCTGCGCCACCTGCGGCCGGCCCCTGGCCATCCGCATCGCGCGTACCGGCGTGTTCTTGAGCTGCACCGGCTACACCCTGCCGCCCAAGGAACGCTGCACCGCCACCATCAACCTGGTGCCCGGCGTGGAGTCCGAAGCGGTGGCCGGCGCCACCAACGAGGGCGACGAGGACGAGGCCAGCGAGGCCGAGGCCCGCGCCCTGCACGATCAGCGGCGCTGCCAGATTTGCGGCACGGCGATGGATTCGTGGCTGGTGGACGGCACCCGCCGCCTGCACATCTGCGGCGCCAGCCCGGAATGCCCCGGCACCCAGATCGAGACCGGCACCTTCAAGCTCAAGGGCTACGACGGCCCGAGCCTGCCCTGCGACAAGTGCGGCAAGCCGATGCAGCTCAAGACCGGGCGCTTCGGCAAGTATTTCGGCTGCACCGGCTACCCGGAATGCGCCAACACGCGCAAGCTGCTGCGCAACGGCGAGGCCGCCCCGCCGAAATCCAAGCCGGTGCCGATGCCCGAGCTGGCCTGCACCAAGGGCCCCGGCCACATGGTCCTGCGCGATGGCGCGGCGGGCCTGTTCCTCGCCGCCAGCACCTATCCCAAGGTGCGCGAGACGCGCAACCCGACGGTGGCGGACCTCCAGCGCCACAGCGCCGAACTGGATCCGAAGTACGCCGCATTCGCCAGCGCCCCCGCCGCCGACAAGGATGGCAATCCGACCATCATCCGCTTCAGCAAGAAGACCAAGACGCACTACCTTGTCGCTGAAAAAGACGGCAAGCCGGTGGGCACGCCATGGGAATTCGACGGTTCACGCTGGGTGCGCGAGGCGGCCAAAGGCTGAGTTCCGGCGCTGCGGAATGCAGTGAAAATAAGGTGGGGTGGGGCGGGCGCGATGGCCTAGGCTGACGGCCTCGGCTGCGGCCGCGCAGTGAAGGCCTGCGACCCATCCCATGACTCCACTTCATATCCGGCTCGCGGCCGGGCTCGGTCTCGCAGCCCTCGCCACGGTCGCCCTGCTCGTCTGGAAACCGTGGCGGCC
>JBILDK010000274.1:0-4425 GCA_044352625.1 Planctomycetota bacterium | reverse complement strand
CCATCGACCGTTACATCACCAGCTTCCGCCAAGTCTTCACCTGCAAGACCAACGGCCTCACCATCCAGGACACTGCCCTGGCGGCCAAACTCAGCCCGCGCCTCGTCGAAGAATGCCACCGACTGTTGGACGAGTACGCCGTTACCAACACCAAGTTCGACGCCTTGTTGAAAGCGCCCAAGACCCGCTGACCATCACCCGTTCGAGACAGGATCACCGTCTGGTAGGCGGACAGGCGTCCTCATTTGAACAGTGACGCCACTCCGGTGGCGTTGCGCAGGTCGTTGTCATAGAGTTCACCGCGCACACCGAACCAGGCGCCGCGATCGGGGTCGATCAGGTCGTCGCCGCCGACCGTCAGGTACAGCCGGCGCCAGATGCGGAAGTCCACCATCGAGCGCAGGAGCACGTTGCCCTCTTCGTAGCGGCGGTCGTTGGGATCGCGGTCGTTGTGCTTCATGCGCCCCAGGGTGCGCCACACCAGCCGGTCAGTGAATAGCGGGATCTCGGTCCACGCGCCCAGGGTGTTCTCAACCAGGCCGCCGGCCAGGGTGAGGTGGTAGTACGACCAATCGCTGGCGGGCATGAAGCGCCAGCCCAGTGCCAGGGTAAAATCGATGGGAATGGTGGTGTCGCTCGAACCACTCACCACGCGATCAGACGGCGCGGTGCGGTAGCTCGCGCCCGCTTGCATGAACTTCCACGCCTTGGGCTCAATGCGCACATAGACCTCGCCGGTGCCGCTGCCGGTCTTGGCATTGCCCCCGGCGGCCGCGCCCACCGCCAGGCGCAAGTCGGTGACACTGTCCAAGAGCGGCTTGATCTCGTCGAGGCGGGCCTCGGCTTTCTTGCTGACCTCGACCGCCGTGGTGTGGAGGTCGTCGCTCATGACCAGCTTGCCGAGGGTGCCTTCGCCGCTGGCGACCTTGTCGCTGATCGTTTTGAGGTCGGCAGTGACCTCGTCGAGGCGTTTGGTCAGGTCGGCCACCGCTTTGAGTGCCGCAGCAAGCTCATCCTTGTTCGCGGCGACCGTGTCGCCCACGTCGGCGGCGGCCTTGCCAATGCGCTCCACTGCGGGCTCGGCGGCCTTGCCCACCACCGCGGCCTGATCGGCGGCGCGGGTCACCGCCGTGGTCGCGGCCGTGGCCTGGGCGATGGCAGGGGCCAGGCCGACGGTGGCAGCCTTCACCCCGGGGCGGTTTTCCGTCACCATGTCGTTGATCTGCCTGGCCAGATCGCTGACGTTGACGATGGCGCGGCCCACCGCCTCGCGGTTGTCGGATACCGCCAGGTTGACCCCGGCGGCGGCGGCGCGGACCTCGGCAACGGTGGCTGTGAGCCCGCTGCGGTTCTCGGCCACCAGGGCGCGTAGTTCCTCGGCTGCCTCGCCGAAGCGGATGATGGTCTGGCGAGCCTGCTCCATCAGGTCTTCGCTGGGTTGGAAGCGGATCGTATCCTCAGCGCGTAGCGCCTCGCTGCCCTCGCCGGGCACGATCTCCAGGAAGGTCTCGCCCAGGAAGCCGGCGATCGGCGTATGCAGGATGGCCTTGCTGTCGCGGCGCACCAGATCGCGGAAGGGCTCGTGCAGGCTGGCCACCGCAGTGGTGGTGGTCTCGCCGTCGCGGCGGGCTCGGATGATCTCGCCGGCGGGTCGACCTTGGATCTTCACCGGCAGGCCGGGGCGCAGGCCGCTGGCGCTGGTGCGCTCGGCGACCACTGTGACCTCGAACGGGCGCTCCAGCCAATGTTGCGCCCGACCTACCAGGAAAACTCCGCCCACCAGCACGCCGGCGGCGACGAGCACGAAGCCGCCGACCAGGCGATTCACATGGAGAGAGCGGAGCGGATCGTTCATGCGTGGGCGTAGGGGCGCAAGATGCCCAGGGTAGTATGGCGTCGCGGCGGCAGGGGAATGGTGCGCGTGGTCAGGGCGGCGGCGGGCCCTGGATCGCTGGTGGCGGCAAGGATGGCGCAACCGAGGTCTTCCTGGAGGCGCCACAGCAGGCGCCACAGGTCCTCCCGGCCCTGGGCATCGAGACCAGCCCCGGGCTCGTCGATCACCAGCAGCGCTGGGCGCAGCGCGATGGCCCGGGCGAGGCGGGCGAGCTGGCGGTGCTCTTCACTGGCGGCGGCGGTCTGGACCGGGGGCGGCGGCACGGCGCCCATCAGGGCGTAGGTCTCATCCACTGCAGCCAGGGCCTCTGCCGGTGCTAATCCGCGATGCCAGCGCAGAGGCAGGGCGACGTTGTCCGCCAAGCTCAGGTTGGAGAGCAGTGCCCCGCGCTGCGGTGAATATCCAACTTGGGCGCGCAGGCCGTCGAGCTCAGTGGCCGGCAACGCCGCCGGGTCGACCCCCAGCACGCGCAGCGTTCCCGCGCTCGCGCGTAGCAGGCCGACGGTCAGTGCCAGCGCCACGCTCTTGCCACAGCCGGCGGGACCGGTGAGCACGACGGATGCGCCCGGAGCAAGCACAAACGACAATCCGTCCAGCACCTGGCCCACGTCCGGAAGCGCAACCGCGACCTGGTCGAATTCCAGCCGGTTCATCATGCTGCGAACACCGCCACCGTCACCAGCACATCCCACACCACCACCGCCGCCAGGGCACGCACCACGCCGGCGGTCGCAGCGCGGGGCACCGCCGTCACGCTGCTTCGGCAGGCGAGGCCCTCGCGGCAGGCGATGGCGGCGATCAGCAGTCCCGGCACCACGGTCTTGGCGAGCAGGATCAGCGGGTCGAGCGGTGAGAGATTCGCGGCCAGGGTCTCGGCGTAGGCGCTCCACCCGGGGGCCGCTTCGCCGAGCCACAGACGCGACAGCGCAAACCCGGTGACCACGGCCGCCCCAAGGTAAACCATGGTCAGGCACACCAACGCCGCTGCAAAGCCAGCCAGGCGCGGCACCAGCAGGTAGCGGAAGGGATCGATGCCGGCGGCCTCGAGGGCGTCGATCTCGCCGGCCACGCGCATGTTGGCCAATTCGGTAGCTACCGCAGTGCCGCTGCGCGCCACCACCACCAGGGCGGTGAGCAGCGGGCCCAACTCGCGCACCAGCAGGGTGACGATGAGCGAACCGACCAATCCGCTGGCGATGCCGGCGCTTTGTACCTGGACCTGGACCACCAGCGCCACAGCGGTCAAGGCCGCCAGCAACATGGTGAAGGGCACCGCCTGAACGCCGGTGAAATAGATCTGCCGCGCGAGCACATCGAGCGGGAGGTGACGCTGGCCGCGCGTCGGCCAGGCGAGGTGGCGCACGCCGCTGGCGATGATCGCGGCGACCTCGCACAGATAGGAGCCCAGCCCCACGGTGCGTGCGCCGAGCCCATCGACGGCGGCGAGGATCAGGCGCATCAGGGCACGAGGGGGGCCAAGCGTGCCACCAGCGCGGCACATTGCGCGGCGTCGGCCGCAGTCACCGTAACATGGCCAAGTTTGCGCCCGGCGCGGGGAACCTTGCCGTAGTCATGCAGCTGCGCTCCGGGAATCGCCAGGATTGCGGCAGTCTCCGGCATGGTGCCGATGCAGTTGAGCATGGCCGAGGGCTGGCGGGCCGCGCACGACCCCAAAGGTAGGCCGCACACTGCGCGCACATGGTTCGCGAACTGACTCGTCACCGCGCCCTCAATACTCCAGTGGCCACTGTTGTGGACGCGCGGCGCCAGCTCGTTGACCACCAGACGGCCCTGAACGTCGAACAACTCGACGGTGAGCACGCCGACGTACTCCCAGTGGTCGAGCAGTGCGTGGGTGATCGCGGCAGCCTGGCGCTCGTGGTCGGTGGTGATGCCGGCGGCGGGGGCCGTGGTCAGGCGTAGGATGCCATCGCGATGCACGTTTTCGACCAGCGGATACGCCGCGACGATACCAGCGGTGCCGCGCACCGAGAGCAGCGACACTTCGCGCTCGAAGCGCACGAAGCCCTCATAGACGCAGGGTTGCTGACCCAACTCGGCCCAGGCTGCTGCCAACTGGCCCGCCTCGCGCACCACGCGCTGACCCTTGCCGTCGTAGCCGTCGCGCGCTGTCTTGAGCACCCCTGGCGCGCCGATGCGCTTCGCCGCCGCCGTGCACTCGCCAGCATCACGCACCGGCGCCCACGGTGCGATCGGCACCTGATGCGCGTCGAGGAATTCCATTTGCGTGATGCGGTCCTGGACGATGGCCAGGGCGTCGGCACTGGGGCTGACCGGGACCTGGGCGGCGAGACGACGGATAGCACTGATCGGCAGGTGTTCGAATTCATAGGTCACCACGTCGCTGGCCGCAGCCAGCGCGGCGAGCGCGGCCGAATCGTCATAGGCAGCGCGAATGTGCCGCGCCACCAGCCGCGCCGGGGCGTCGGCCGACGGGTCGAGGACGGTGCACTCGATACCCAGGGGCACCGCCGCCAGCGCGAGCATACGACCCAACTGGCCGCCGCCGA
>JBILDK010000273.1:0-4430 GCA_044352625.1 Planctomycetota bacterium | reverse complement strand
CACTGGGGATCGGCGGGGCCAGCATGCGCTTGTCGGCATCCGGGTGGAGACTCAGGGCTAGGCCCCAATCCAGTACCAACACCTGACCGAAATCGCCGACCATGATGTTTTCGGGCTTGATGTCGCGGTGGATTACGCCCCGGCTGTGGGCGTAGGACACCGCATCGCAAACCTTCATCAGGATCTCGACGAAATAGGGCAGTTCATCATCGCCACTGCGGAATTCGATGAGCTTCGCCAGAGTCGTGCCCTGGACCCGGCGCATCGTGAAGAACGTCTCGCCCAGGTCGTATACCGGAACGATGCCGGGATGTTCCAGGGCCGCGGTCACCCGGGCCTCGGCTTGGAATCGTTCCAATTGGGAGCGGTCATGCCCCGCCTTGATGACCTTGACCGCCACGTCGCGATCGAGGTTGACCTGGTGGGCGAGCAGCACGTCGCTCATGCCGCCGCTGCCCAGGCCACCGGACAGACGGAAGGTGGTGGTGGTGGTGGCGGTGCGGTCGCCGGCACTGATCCGCCCGGTGACCGTGGTGGGTGGATCGATCACCGCCGACAGCGGCAGGCGCGGCATCCCCGGCCGCAATGGGGTGAGGGGTTCGGTGGATCCTTCGCCAGCGGGGCTGAGGGTATCGGTCGAACGCCGCGTCCGCATTTGCACCATCAGTCGTTGCCGCGCCATGGCGAATTGCATGGCGCGCAGCAGTATTTGCGGCGTAAACCGTCCTTTGACCAGAAAATCCTGGGCCCCAATGCGTACGCTGTCGATCCACAGGACCGGATCTTCGCGGCCCGAGAGCACCACCACCGGAGTGAGGGGGGCGCGGGCATGGAGCGTGATCAAGGTGTCGAGCCCGTCGCTGTCGGGCAGGGAGAGGTCGAGCAGGATGCAGTCGAAACGTTCCTCGCCGATCCGGGTCATAGCCTCGGACAGGGTCGCGGCAGTAACCAGCCGAGGAGGATGTCCGCCTGGGTCCGCCCCCAACAGCTGTGCTCCGACAATGGCGGCATCCGCTGGGTTGTCCTCGACCAGGAGGATGGTGAGCGTCTCGTTCATGGCGTGGTCCGGCGCGGATGGGCGCGGTCGAGGGCGTGGCCAGCAGCAGTGATGATGGCGTCGCCCTGGTCGAGTTCAGGAGGGGGCCACGGGGCCTCGCCGCGGGCGGCGCGTTCGATCCCCTCGCACCACGCCATGACCCGCACCAAACCCACCGCGCGGGCGGTGCCGAGCAGACGATGGGCGGTGCTGGCGGTGCTGGCCAGTTCGCCGTTGGCGGCAAACGCGCGTAGCCGGTTGGCAAGAGGGACGGCCTCGGCGCGATAGAACCCGCACAAACGGTCCACCAGGTCGGTCCCCCCGGGGAGATCGGCGTGGGCGGCGAGGATCGTCGGATCGAGTTCTCCGTCGCTGGCCAGCATGGAGCCGGGCAGGGTGCGCAAAGCTGCGGCCAGCTCCTCGCGCCGCAACGGCTTGCCCAGGACCGCATCCATGCCGGCGGCGCGGAACATGTCACTGACCTCGGCTACGGCTCCGGCGGTGCAGCCGATCACCGGGGTGTGACGACCGCTTCCGAACTCGTGGAGACGCAGGCGACGGACCACTTCGAGTCCATCCATGCCCGGCATTTGCCAGTCGAGCAATACGGCGTGAACCGGGCCAACGGCGAGACGCTCGAGGGCCGAACGACCATCCGCCGCCTCGATGCAACGCCAACCCAGATGCGTGCACATGGCGACTGCCACGGCGCGATTGGCAGGATTGTCATCCACCACCAGCACGGTTTCGGCTCCCTCGGCCAAATGCGGCAGGGCGGTGCCTGACACCGGCTCCTGGCCGAGATGCCGGGCAAGAACCGCCGCCAGGGCTTGACGCGAGACCGGTTTGGCAAGGTGGTCGTTCATTCCTGCGGCGCGGGTGCGGGCGCGATCGGTGGCCATCGCCGCCGCAGTCAGGGCGATGATCGGGGAGGTGGCGCAGGGTCCGCCACCTCCCCGGATGCTCGCCACGGTGGCACAGCCATCACGTCCGGGCAAATCAAGGTCCATGAGAATGAGATCGAAGGCGCAGGTGGCGGTGAGCGCCACAGCCTCTTCGCCATTAACCGCGATATCTGCGCGCAGGCCCAGGCCACTGAGCAGTTCGTGGGCCACTTGGCGATGGAACGGGTCATCCTCGACGAGCAGGATCCAGGCCCGCCGTGGAAAGGTCATGGGCGTGGCTTCACGCCGCCGCGAGCTGGTGGTGGCGTGGTGGGGATGCGGAGCCGGTTCAAGCCCCACCGCTTGGCGCAGGGCCAGGCACAGATGATCAGGCCGTACCGGCCGACTGAGCATCGCGTTGAAACCCGGCAGGGGGGCCAGACCCCTGCCGAGGGGGGCGAGGCCGATGCGGGCCACGCCCCGGGAGGTCGCCGTCCGCACCAGCGGCGACTCCAGATCGGCCCAGGTCGCATCCACCAGCAGCACTGCGGCCTCACCCGGGTGCAACGGGGCCTGGTCGCCGCTGACGGTGACAGGCATAAGGCCATGGCTGGCGAGAACGTCAGCCAAAATTGCCGCCTCGTCGGGATCAGGTACCGCCACCAGCACCGCGACCCCGGCCAAGCCGGCCGCCGGGTCAGTGTCGTGGCCTGCTATCACCGGCAGGTCAAGTTCGCACCAAGCGGTCGTACCTTGACCGGGCTGACTCTCCAAGCCTATGCGTCCATCCATTAGGTTCGCCAGGCGCCGGCTGATGGCGAGGCCGAGGCCACTGCCGCCATAACGTCGGGTAGTGCCGGGATCGGCCTGGGTGAACGGCTCGAACATGCGTGCCACTTGTTCGGGCGCGATGCCGATACCGGTATCGCGCACGCTGAAGCGGACCGTGGATCGTGCCTGATCACGATGCAGGCAGCAGACATCAACGGTAATGGAGCCGTGCTCGGTGAATTTGAGCGCATTGCCCAGAAGGTTGGTGAGCACCTGGCGCAGACGCTGGTCATCGACTTCGATGCAGGCAGGGATGCCCGCCCGCCAGCGCAGACGCAAGGCCAAACCCTTCGCCGCCGCCTTGACCGCGAACAGGTCGCAGACCTCGCCGGTGACGACCCGCACGTCGCACGGCCGCGGCGAAATAGCCAGCTTTCCAGCCTCGATACGACTGAAATCCAGGATGTCGTTAACCACCTCGATCAGCGCGTCGGCGGCACCGGCGATGGTCTGGGCCCAATGGCGTTGTTCCGGGGCGAGCTGGCTGGAGCAGAGCATCTCGGCCATGCCCATGATCGCATTCATCGGGGTGCGGATCTCATGGCTCATGTTGGCCAGGAACACGCTTTTGGCCTGGTCGGCGGCGACCGCCAATTCGCGTGCGGCTACCAGTTCCTCGGTGCGGGCCAGAACCCGCTCTTCGAGCAGGGTGTTGGCAGAGAGGATGGCTTCTTCGGCGCGATGCCGGTCGGTGATGTCGCGACCGACGCCCACCAAGCCGACGCATTCGCCATCGGCTCCGAACAACGGCACCTTGCTCGATAGCAGCCAGCGCTTGCGGCCATCAGCCGACATCGCTTCTTCTTCGCGATTGAGGAGCTTGCGTCCCCCGGTCATCACGGCTTCTTCATCGACCAGGAAGCGCGCGGCTATTGCCGGGGGATAGAAATCGGCATCAGTGCGGCCGATGAGGGTTTCCGGACCGGGGGCGCCCATGAAAGAAGCCACCGCCCAATTGGCGACCAGAAAACGATGGTCCCGGTCCTTGATGTAGGCCAAGTCGGGGAGCAGATCGATCAGCGTGCGCAACAGCGGGTCACCGGGCGGCATGGGACAGCATACCCTGCATTCCAGCCCTGTGTGGGTCCGGACTTCCGGAGTCGCGCTGCCTTGTACCATGTTTCGCCATGAACACCTATGCTGTCATCATGGCCGGAGGCTCCGGCACACGCTTCTGGCCCGTTTCGCGCTCCGCCACCCCCAAACAGTTGGTTCGTATCGTGGGCGATGCGACCATGATCCAGGCCACGGTGGCCCGCTTGCAGCCGCTGATCCCCGCCGAACGGGTGCTTATCATCACCACCGCCGCGCTGGCCGCCGAGACCCGCCGGCAGCTGCCGATGCTCAAGCCCGAGCATGTCATCGCGGAGCCGGTGGGCCGCGACACTGCCGCCTGCGTCGCCCTGGCCGCACTGGTGGTCACCCGCATGGATCCTCAGGCGGTGATGATCATGCTGCCCGCCGATCAAGTCATCACCCCGGCTGACGCCTTCCAGGCGGCGCTCGCGGTGGGCGCCGAGCAGGCCCGGCAGGGGGGCATCGTGACCTTCGGCATTCAGCCGCGCTTCGCCGCCACCGGTTATGGCTACATCAAACTCGCAAGGAAACTGGCCGACCAGAACGGGATCAGCGTCAATCAAGCCGAGCGCTTCGTCGAAAAGCCTGATGCCGCCACCGCC
>JBILDK010000272.1:0-4444 GCA_044352625.1 Planctomycetota bacterium | reverse complement strand
CGGTGAGCGACCTCATGACGGCCGGATTTGATGCCGTGTGGGCCGGCATTCGCATGGGTCTGGCCTATCTGACACAGCAGTTCCCGGTCGTGGTGGGCGGCATCAAGTCGGCGCTGGCCGAAGTCTACGACTACCTCGCACAGGGCGCTGCGCTGGTCAGCGAGGAAATGGAGCAGGCCTACGAAAGCACCGCGGCGAGCCTGCGCGCATCTGCTGCCGCTGGATCCGAGGCTGCGCAAACTGAGTACGCCGCCGCGAGCGCCGCGCTTGAAGAGGCGGCGGCGCGGGGCAAGCAGGCAATCGCCGACCTCTACCAGGCAAGCACCAGCCAGACCGGCCGCGCCATGGTGCAAAACCTCCTGGACAACGTCCGCGATGCCGGCGCGCGGGTCGAGGAGTTGATGGGCAAGTTCGGCGCGCTGCGCGCGGCGATGGCTTCGCCCCTGCCGGTCCCCGGCGGCACGCCCTTACCCGGCCCCATGCAGGGCCCGGTCGATGACCCGGCCGCACGCGCACAGGCAGCCAAGGACGCCGAAGAGATGGCCCGCTTCCGCGAGCGCCAGCAGCAGGAGGTCCAGGCCATCGGCGAGCGCCTGGCCATGGAAGAATCCCTGCGCGGCACCGCCGAACAGCAGAACGCCGAGCGCATCGAGCGCGAGCAGAACACAGTCTATGCCGCCATGCATAGCGGCGCCATCACTGCCCAAGAGGGACAGAACCAGCTTGCCCGCATCACCGAAGAAGGCGAGATGCGCAAGCAGGCCATCCGAGACGCCTATATCGACCAGGCCGTCAACGGCACCGCCACCATGTTCGGCAACCTGTCGAGCCTGATGCAGAGCGAGAACCGCAAGGCATTTGAAATCGGCAAGGTTGCCGCGATCGCACAGACCACGATCAACACCTTTCAGAGCGCTACGGCCGCCTACAATTCAATGGCTGGCATTCCATACGTCGGACCCGTGCTGGGTGCCGCCGCTGCTGCCGCCGCTGTGGCCGCGGGCATGATGAACATCAACCGCATACGGTCTACCCAGTTCGGCGCCGGTGGTGGTGGGGCACCAGCCGTCCCCGCTGCCACCGCCCCACAAGGGGGCGCTGCCGTCGCCAGCGGCGGCCAGCCCACCGCACCCACCATTAACAAGGCCATCACCATCAACCTGGGCGATGGCCTGGTATCGCCCGACGCCGTGCGCCGCCTGATCGAGCAGATCAATACCGAGGTCGGCAACGGCACCACGTTGAAGGTGGCCTAATGGCTAAGCTCGTCACCCTCGGCTGGGATAGCCTCTTTGACGACGCGGGCGCCACCATCACCGAGTCCGGCGCCGCGTCGGGATTTCCCTCTGCCAACGGATCCGACTGGCTCACCTGGACCAGCTGGAAGGCCGGCGGCAGCGGCGCGTGGCGGCGAGCGTCCTTCGCGTCGGCCCGCACCTGCAGCTATTTCGCCATCGCCGTCCACGACCTGGGCACGCTCACCGGGACCATGACCCTCGACAGCAGCCCGGACGGCACCACCTGGACCACCCGCGCCACGCTCGCGCCCAGCGATGACCGGCCGCGGTTCGTCCTGTTCGCCCCGGTGGCAGCCCTGCATTGGCGCGTGACCCTGAGCGCCGGGGCCTCGGTCGGTGTGGTGGCGGCTGGCCCCTATCTCACCATCCCCAACGGCCAATGGGTCGGCGAGACCCCGCACGACCTCGCGCGCGACCATGAGGCCCTGACCACCATCAGCGAGGCCGGGCACTTCCTCGGCCGTTCGCTGATCCGGCGCGGCTACAGCGTATCGGTGACCGGGGAATATCTCGAGCCCGACTGGGTCACCGACTACTGGCTGCCGTTCATGATCCATGCCGAGGTCAAACCGTTTTTCGTGGTCTGGCCCACGCCTGCCGCGAATACCCCGGCGCGGTGCCTGTATTGCTGGCTGCCGGGCATGCCCCCGCGCCCACAGATCACCGCGCCACGTGAAATGGCCGTAAAATTTAGCGCCCGGGGGATCGGATGACGCTCGCCGCCGAACGCGCGCGGCTCGGACGGGAGCCCATCAGCTGGGTCGAGATCGACGCCGACACCTGCACCCGCGTCTATGGCACGGCGCCGTGTACCGCGGCGGTTGGCGTAACGGGGCAGCGAAAATGCTACAACACGCGCAAAACCTGCCAGGACGTGGCGGCATTCAACCGCGCCACCAGCACATACCGCTTCTCGGCGCTGGTCACCACCTGGGCCAGCCCGCTGGTGCCGTCCATCCCGTGCTTGCTATCGGTCCAGCCGACTGCCGGCCGCATCGACCCCAAGGGGTTGGGCACCCGCGGCACCGTCACCGTCCAGATGCAGGACTTCGCCACCGCTGACCGCGAGGACCCATACCCCACCTCGCGCCCCTGGGGCACCCATGCCGCCGGCACCTGGTGGGTGCGCTTCCTCGCCCGCCAGCCCTACCTTGAAGGTCGCTCGCTGCGCCTGGTCACCGGCTACGCGGCACCAGGCGGCGGATACGACGCAACCAACATGCAGGTACAGGCCTATGTGATCGATCGCATCACCGGCCCTGACGCCTCGGGCACAGTGTCGATCACAGCGCGCGATCCACTCGCCCTCACCGACAATGACAAGAGCCAGTTCCCCGCGCCCACCGGCGCGGCACTGCGCGATGCGATTAACGCCGTCCAGACCACCGCCATCCTGCGCGATGGAAACGGGGCCAAGCTGCCCAGCAGCGGGTCACTGATCATCGGCAAAGAGATCATGAGTTTTACCCGCACGGGCGACGCCCTGACCGTCGCCCGTGCCCAACAGGGCACCACCGCGGCAACCGCCGCCGCCGGCGCCGCAGTGCAGGCGGTCACAGGCTTCACCGCCGCACCCATCGCCAACGTCCTGGGCATCCTGCTCAACGCAGCAGGGATCCCAGACACGCAACTCGACCTTGCTGGCTGGGCGACTGAATGTGACCGATGGCTACCGGGCAACACACTCACCGTGATATTGACCAAGCCCGCTGGCATCAAGTCACTGATTGCCGAGGTCTGCGAACAGGGGCAGGTCGCCATCTGGTGGGACACACGTGCCCAACTGGTGCGCCTGCGCGCCCTGCGCCCGGCCCTGCGCGACGAGGTCACCGACCTCACCGACACCGCCCACCTCCTCGCCGGTAGCGTCCAGGTGACCACCGACCCAACCCAGCGCGTGTCCGCGGTCGCGGTGTACTTCGACCTCCTCGGCCCGAACGAAGACCCCACCAAGCCCGCCAGCTACCGGCAAGCCTACGTTCAAGCCGACATCGAAGCCGGCGACCCGGACGGCCTGCAGTACCGCAGCGAGCGCACCCGCACCATCCTGGCCCGCTGGCTCGGGAGCGCCGAGGCGACCCAAGCCGAAACCCTCGCCGTGCGCACGCTGCTGCTCTACCGCGACCCGCCACGCACCATCAATTTTAAGCTCGACGCCAAAGACAGCGCACTATGGACCGGCCATGCCGTCACCATCACCACGCGCCAGATCACCGACGACACCGGCGCCCCGCTGCCCGTCGTCGCCCTGCTGACCGAGGCCAAGGAAACCACCGACGGCACCGAGTTCAGCTATCAGGCCAGCGGCATCGGCGTGACCACCCGCTACGCGATCATAACGGATGACGCCGCCCCCGATTATACCGCCGCCAGCCCTGCCGAGCGAGACCCCGGCGGATACATCAGCACCGACGTTGCCGACTCCCGCATGTCCAACGGCGACGAGCCATACCGGATTTACTAAGGAACCACCATGCCCACACACACCGCCATCACCGACGGCGAAGCGAGCACGGACAAGCCGATCCGCCAAAGCCTTATCCGCCGGTTGCGCGACAACCCGGAGCTGGTTCACGCCGGGGACGGCAGCGTTCCCAGCGGCAAGCGCATCCGCGTGCCGCAAGCGCTGCGCACGGACAGCACTGACACAACCCTGCGCCTTGGCCCCGATGGCGCCGGCGGGGTCGCACTGTTGCCAGCGCAAGGGGCCATTGTCACGAACGCGACCGGGCCGGCAACAATCGGGGCTGGCGTCACTGTGATCAGCTCTATCCCCATATCATCAGGGCACACATACCTCATCCACGCGCATGCGTCTTGGACTGATTCCAGTCTGGGGTATTATGAAAAGTATGCTGATATATTCGTAACCGGCGGCGCCATCGCGTACGCATGGCCGCTGCCGTTCGTCTACACGATCTTTGACGCGCTGCGCGTGGCCATTGTTAGCGGCAATTTACAGCTACAGGCCCATATCGGTGGAGGTAACCCCTGGGACATCGAAGAGGCGCACCTACTCGGCATCAAGCTGTAGGCCACAGCATGCGCGCCCTCGCCGCCCTCGCCATCCTCCTCGCCCTCTGCGGCTGCGCCGACCGCCAGCAGCAGGACCGCGGCCACCAGATTGCCACCAGCGCCGCCACCAT
>JBILDK010000024.1:0-14413 GCA_044352625.1 Planctomycetota bacterium | reverse complement strand
CAACTCCCCCAAGCGCACCCCCGCACCGTGGGTGGCGCGGATGCGGTTGACGAACCAGTCCTCCAGGGCGATGCGCTGGCGCTCAAGGCGCAGGATCTGCGCGCCAGCCGGCAGTGAGCCGAGGATTTCGCTACGCCGGTCCTCAGCCAGAATCAGGGTCCAGGTGCCGTCGCTGGCAGCCACGGCCGAAGCGGGCGCGGGGCCGCAACCGGTGAGGCACAATGGCGCGCTGCCCAGCAGGTCGGCGATGAGGCCTTGTTCAAGTACGCGACCATGATCGATCACCGCATAGCGCGTGCACAGGTCCTCGACGTCGGAAAGGATGTGCGAGGAGAAGAACAGGGTCGCGCCACGCGCGCATTCCAGGCGCATGACCTCGCGGAAACGCGCACGCCACAGCGGATCAAGGCCGCTGAACGGCTCGTCGAGCACCAGCAGGTCGGGGCGGTGGACGATGGCCTGGGCCAGGCCGAAGCGCTGGCGCATGCCCTTGCTGAATGAGCGCAGCATGCGTCCACGCAGATCGCCCAGGTCGAGCAGCTGGTACACCCGATCGCAGGCCTGGGTGACAGCAGCGCCATGCAGGCCCGAGAGCCGGGCGAGATAGGTGAGATATTCGCCGACGTTGAGGTTGTCGTAGAAGTACGGCTGTTCGGGCAGGTAGCCGAGGCGTGCCCGGTGGTGACGGTCGCGGTCGCCACCGCTGAGGGTCTGGCCGAACAGGGTGATGCTCCCGGTGTGACCGTGGAGCAAGCCGGTGAGCAGTTTGATCGAGGTCGACTTGCCAGCGCCATTGGCCCCGAGAAAACCGAAGGCGCAGCCGGCGGGCACGGCAAGATCCACCTGCTTGAGCGCGTGGATGTGCTGCAGCCAATCGCCACGATAGGCGAAGGCGACCTGGGCAAAGGCGAGGGCGTCAGCGCTCATACCTTGCCCTCAGGACGCCGCATTCACGCAGTGCTTACCGGGCGCGAACATCATCGAGGTCGTAGGGTCGGACATGGCGCGCACTGTCGCGGCCACATGGCGCTGCCAAGGGACGAGTCGTGGGCACACCGGCAGCGCCCACTGCCGGCAGGGGCAGCGGCCGGCAACGATGCGATCGGCCGGCCTGCCGGCCTGCGCCATGCGCCCCTGGTCGAGCCCCTGGCGGCGGTTCACGCTGCGCTGGTAAATCGATGCGAATCAGGGCGCGGCGGGAACGACGGGGGTCTGGTCAGGCGCTGGCGTGGTTGCTGGCTCGGTCGCTGGGGGCTCGGCGACGACCGGCGCTGGAGGTTCGGCGACGACCGGCGCTGGCGCCGACGCAGCGACCTTAAGCGCGTCGACCTCGGCGCTGAGCGATGCGAGGGTCTGCTCCAGTTCGGTCACGCGCTGTTCCTTGGTGGCCAGTTCGCTCTGAAGCTTGGCCATCTGGCTGGCCTGCTGCTTGGCGCGCTGGTCGGCAGCCGTTTGGGCTGCCCCTGCCTGGACCTGCAGGTACGCAGCGGCGCCAAGCGCTGCCAGCAGCAGAAGCCCGAGCAGACCCGCCACCAGCAGCCCGCCCCGGCTGGCGGTCGGCTTCGCGACAGGGGCAGGGGCCAGCGCAGGACTGGGAACCGGTTCGGCGGCGTGGATACGACCCGAACGAACCACCTTGGGGCCTGGGCCCGGGGTGGCCTCGGCGGCAGGCTCGGCGGCGGGAGGCGGGGGGATCGTCGTATCGGGTGGTCGCGCGCTGACCCCGCTGTCGCTGCCCGCCACGCCACGCCGACGCGGCACCCCGGCGCGGGCCAGGGACGAGTCGGACTCCACTTTGGTCGTGGGCACCGCCTCAAGCGGCGCAGCATGTTTGATGATGGGCGCGGTCTGCAGGTTGAATTCGCCACTCGGCGGACGCGCCACCCGAGGTGGGGTCGCGATCACGGGCAGGTCGGTCTTGCTGATCGAGCGGGTGGTGTCCATCGGCTCGGGCTGACCGGGGGGGGCCACCTTTTGCGGGGCGCTGCATTTGGGGCACAGGATCGACTTGCCCACGTAGGTCGACGGAATGCGCATCCGCGCATGGCAGTCGACGCAGGTGAATTCAATGTTTTTGCCATCAGGGCTGGCGGTGGTCGACGGACGCACGGTCGGCGTACCAGCGGGCGTGGCTTCGGGCAGCGGTGGGGCGATGCGTGGACGCAGGCCCGAGGGATTGCCCAGTACCGGGGTGTGGGCGGCTTGGCCTTGGGCCCACTGATCGCTGGGCAGCGGAGTGAGCGAGGCGGTGGCCAGGGCGGCGGCCTGGTCCGGAGGCAGGGTGAAGGGCACCGGCGTCGAAGCGACTTTCAGAATCGACACGGTCTTGCCGGTGATGGGACCGGCCGGGGCCGGCATCGCCACTTGGGGACTCTGGCATCCCGGACAGCGGATGGTGTGTCCGGCATACTGGGTGGGGATGCGGGCTTTATAGCCGCAGGAAGCGCATTGGAAGACGACGGTGCCGGAAGTCATGGGTGGCATATCATGTCGTGGCGCGAGCGGCGCGGAAGCCCGCGTCTGCCAGGACGTGCCGCGTGTCTCATCCCGGGCGGTGGTCGTGCCAGCAGCCGCCGCCGCGCGGCACCATGACCCGGGTCACGTCGTTGACGCCCGTGGCCCGCGCCACCACCAGGCCGGGATCACCGGGGGGCGGATCGCGGCCGATCAACACCACCCCAGCAAGTCCGGCGGTGGCAGCAGCGCTGATGACCGTGGGTTCGGGGCATGCGATCCACGAGCGCATCGGATCAGCCCCCGCAGCGCGCAGCGCGAGCAGGATCGCCCGCGACGTCCACCCGGCCGCCGGCGGTGGCAGCACCGCCACCCCCGCCAGCTCCAGCCGCGCGCGCAGCGCCGAGGCGTCCTCCTCTCCAGGGTCCAGGAACAGGGCCGAACGCAGCGCGCCGGCTTGTGTCATGTCCATGTTCCGCGCTCTCCGTGCTTCACGGTTTCACGCGGTACGCTGCTGGTACCGCCTCGCCCGCGCCATGACGCAGGGTAGCGGCGTGGTACAGTGCCTGGGCCTCGGGCATGAGCGCCTGAAGGGCCGCGGCGCGGTCGGTGCTGGCAGGATGCGTGCTGAGGAAGGATGGCGTGCCTGAGCCGAGCGCCGCGAACCGCGTCCAGAACGCCACCGCTTCATGCGGATCATACCCGGCCCGTGCCATGTACATGAGACCAAGGCGGTCGGCCTCGAGCTCATGCGCCCGGCTATAGGGCAGGATCGCGCCGAGCTTGACCCCCGCGCCATAGGCGGTCACAAAGAGGTTGGCGTTGGTTGGCGTCACGTTGGCAGTGGCGAGCGCCTGCTGCAGACCTCCGCCGATCAGCTCGCTGAGCTGCCCCTGGCTCATGCGCTCGCCGCCGTGGCGGGCGATGGCGTGGGCGATCTCGTGGCCCATGACCGCCGCCAGGCCAGCCTCATTCGCACAGTAGGGCAGGATCCCGGTGTACACCGCGACCTTGCCGCCGGGGAGGCAGAAGGCATTGACCGCGCTGCTCTGCAACACGGTGAACTCATACTGGAAGCCCTTGTCTGGAGCCATCGGAGCGAGTCGTTTGCCGACCCGCTCGACGAACGCGATCACCGCGGGGTCGGTGCAGCGTGGCTCGCTGGCGAGAATCTCGGCGTAGGCTGCGGCGCCCATGCGGTTCTCCTCCGCCGGGGTGGTCATCATGAGTTGTGAGCGGCCGGTGCCGTCCACCCGCGCGCAGGCGCACAGGACGAGGGCGGCAGCTGGGAGGATAAAGTGGCGCATGGAGGAACTCCGGGGACGGGCGCCATGGTGGTAGCGCCAGTCCGTCCTCAAGTCGCCGCTATCCGCCGCCGTCACTGGAGGTGGACCGACAGAAGATTCCAGGTGCGCCGCAGGGCGGCCCGGAGACCGCCCAAGGAGGTGCGCCGTGCTCACCATCTGCGACCCGTTCGCCCAGCCATTCACCGTGGTGCCCAGCGAAGATCTGGTGCTGGTGACGGTCGATCGCCGGGCGGGTGAACACCCGCTGCTGCGAACCGAGGTTGCCACCGCGTGGCTTCAGGAACATGCTGGGCGTCATCTGATCGTCGACCTGACGCAGGTAACGATGCTCAATTCGGCCTTGGTGGCATGGCTCATCGCCCTGGCGACCGGCAATGCACCATGCCGGCTGGTGGTGCGCGGCGCGTGCAGCCAGGTTGCGCGACAGATTGGGCAGCTGCGTTTGCAGCCCCTGCTCGACCTGGGCTGACGGCCTGGATGGCTGCCGAATCCCATGGCGGTGGACTTTTTGTGGGCCTTGGTACACGAGACGCTCCCTACGGAGGTTCCCCAATGCGTCGTTTCGTCTCACCTGCTTTGCTCGCCATCCTTGCTTTGACGGGTCCTGCCCTTTTCACCGGTTGTGGAGAGGATGAAGCGGCGATTGCCGCTGCCGCCAAGGCCAAGAGTGAAGCGGATGCTGCTGCAGCGGCGAAGGCCAAGGCTGACGCGGACGCTGCCGCCAAGGCCAAAGCGGATGCTGAAGCCAAGGCCAAGGCGGATGCCGAAGCCAAGGCCAAGGCGGATGCCGAAGCCAAGGCCAAGGCGGATGCTGAAGCCAAGGCCAAGGCGGATGCTGAAGCCAAGGCCAAGGCGGATGCTGAAGCCAAGGCCAAGGCGGATGCTGAAGCCATCAAGAAGCGTGAGGCCGATGCGGCAGCCAAGGCCAAACTGGACGCAGAGGAGGCGGCCAAAAAGAAGGCGGCTGATGCCGCCGCGGCCAAAGCCGCTGCTGCTGCCGCTGCGGCCGCTCTGGCCCTGTCCGCTGCCGATACCGAAAGCAAGAATGCCGCTGCGGCGGCCAAGGCCAAGGCGGATGCCGATGCCGCTGCGGCGGCCAAGGCCAAGGCGGATGCCGATGCCGCCGCCAAGGTGAAGGCTGAGGAAGAGGCCAAGCGTAAGGCGGCTGAAGAAGCCGCCCGTCTCGCGGCGGATGCCGAGGCCGCCCGTCTGGCTGCCCTGGCAGCCAAGACCCCGGCGGCCGACCCCTTCATCGAGCCAGTGAAACCGCCCACCATTTATCGATTCGGTGGCAAGGGACCGGGCAAGTTCCCCAACCAGTAAGCTGAACGGCGCACGAGGCGCGCGTAGCGGACGGCCGGCGGGGTTCCCGCCGGCCGTCCTGTTTGCCACGGGTCGCCAGCGTCCTACCCTGGCCTGGCGATGCCCGCGCCCCTGGTCTGCCACCTTGCCCGCAATCACGACCATCCTGCGGGGCGGGCTGCCGCGCTGGAACTCCCGGCCCTGGCAATGGCCAGTTCCGAGGTGGTCTACCGGGGCCGCAACACCCTGGTCCGGGTGTCGTGGTTGGGCCGTGACACGGTGGTGAAATGCTTTCCCCCGGGCCGCGGGGCGATCAAGGCGAGCAAAGCCCTGGCCAATGCGCAGCGCCTGCAGGAACTCGGGATCGGCACGCCTGAGCCGTTCGCCGCCGTGATCGGAGCGGATGGCGCAGGGTGGTTCGCCTGTGCCTGGATCGGCGGCTGCCGTGCGGTGTGGGATCTCCATGACCGGAGCCTGCCGGACAGCGATCGCCATTGCGCCGACCTCGGGACCTTCATCGGCCGGATGCACCAGGCATGCGTCCATCATCGCGACCTGACCCCGGGCAATGTCCTGCTCGCCCCCGCGCCCAGCGGCTTCACGTACCTGGTCATCGACCACAATCGCATGTCTTTTGGCCGGATCGGATTCCTGCGTGGGGTGGCGGCGCTGGTCCAGCTCGAGTGCGCGGGTCGAACCTTGGGGGGATATTGCGCGGCGCGTGCCTTTCCGCTGGGCCTGGCCCGGGCGTGGTACACCACGGTGGCCGTGTGGCACCGCCTGCGCTGGTGGGTGAAGGATGGTACTCGGGCCTGGCGGCGGCGACTGGCGGGGCGGGGATGAGCGGGCAAGGCCCATGAGGCGCCATCCCTGGCACGATCTGCCCTGGCATGTGCCCAGCGACCAGCCCGACCAGATTCGCTTTCCGAAGCGACCGTTACGGCGCCTCGCGCTGCCGGAGTACGCCCGCATGGCGGCGACGGCGCTGACGTGGTCGCCATTGGTGGCCGCTGGCTGGTTGATGCCGACCGCGTGCCGACCGGCCCAGGTGCGCGATTTCATCGGCGTGGCGGTCAGTCCCGATCCGCGACACGACCGCGCCCTGCCCGGGCTGATCCGCGACCTGGGCGTGCGCCGCCTGCTCGTTCGTGCCCCCGTGTGGGAGCGCGACGCCCTGCAGCGCCTGGTGGCATTCATGGCCCGGTTCCCCGGCGCCGACTGGCTGGTGACGGTGCCGCCCAACCGGGCGTCGGTGGTGTGCCCAGCCCGCTGGTGTGACGACCTGCTGCGCATCGCGGCCGCGGTGGCACCCTTCACCCGCGTCCTCCAGATCGGCCATGCACCGAACCGCACCAAGTGGGGTTGCTACCATCTGGGCGATGCGCTCGACTTGCTGGAGGGGGCCGAACGTGCCCGCCGCCAAGCCCCGGGCCTGCGCCTAGCCGGCCCGGCGGTGATCGATTTCGAGCCCCTGGCCAGCCTCCGAATGCTGTGTAACCACCGTGACTACCGGCTCGATGTGGTCAGCGCCCTGCTCTATGTGGATCGGCGCGGCGCGCCGGAAAGCCGGCAATACGGCGTTTTCGACCTGGCCCGCAAGATCCGCTTCACCGCAGCCTGTGCCGCCGCTGGACCACGAGCTGGGCGCGGGGCACCGCTGTGGATCACCGAATTCAATTGGCCAATTGCGCATACCGGGGACTACACCCCGACCAGCGATGACGAGTGCGTGGACGAGGCCACGGCCGCGGATTATCTCGTGCGCTCCTATCGCATGGCCTGGGCAACCGGGCTGGTCGAGCGCATGTACTGGTGGCAGCTCGTCGCGGTCGGTTACGGCTTGGTCGATCCGCTGCACGGCGATCTGCGCCGGCGTCCCGCCTACACCGCCATGCAACGCCTCGCGCACGGCGATCTTGCCATCATACAATCCTAAAAACGCAATGGACTCGGCCAAGGGGCATGCATCAGCCCGAAAACCGCAGTTGATGGTTGATGGTTCATGGTTGATGGTTCCGACACCGCGAGTTGCGACGAGGCCTGCGCTCACCATGACGGGGAGCACCACCAACGTCGCAAAGCCTTGGATCGAAACCATGAACCTGAAAAACGTGGTTGGTGGTTAGTGGTTGGTGGTTGGGGACTGCATCACAGCGCGTTGCGCCCCAGTTTCCCACCACCGACTGGGTGATCCGAAGCGGCGCCGCAATGTGTTGTCCCCCAACCACCAGAACCCAACCACCAACCACCAAGTGCGACAGGCAGGATGAACCATCAACCATGAACCATCAACCGCGACGTTGAGGTTCAAGGTGCCTGTCATCGCCCTGGCAGGCTGAAGCCTGCGTTCCCGGGGATTGCTCGCCTGCCGGCAGGAGGCCGCAGTGAGCTCAGAGCGCTCCGCCCGGCGGCATGACGACCAGGCGGTCGATGCTGGCGGTGGCGGGGGCGTCGAGCACCCAGCGGATGGCCTGGGCCACGTCGTCGGGACGGCACATGCGCGCACGCATGGCGGCGCTGGTCGTGGCCGGCCAGGCGGCGGTGTCGGTGGCGCCGGGGGCGACGATGCCGACGCGCACATTGGTGCCGCGCAGCTCTTCGCGCAGCACCCGCGACCAGGCCTCAAGCGCGGCCTTGCTGGCGCAATAGGCGCCGCAGCCGGTAAAGGCCTCGGTGGCGGCGTGGCTCGATACATTGACGATGGTGCCGCCCTGGCGTCCGCGCAGGTGCGGCAGCGCCGCCTGGGTGAGCAGCAGCGGGGCGCGCACATTGAGCCGCCACATGAGGTCGAGCTGATCGCTGGCGATGGCGCCGATGGCGGCGGTGGCAAACAGGCCGGCATTGTTGACCAGCGCATCGATGGTGCCGAAACGCTCCACGGCCTGGTCCACCACCTTGATCGGCACCTCGACTTCGGCCAGATCGGCCACGATGCCGTGGGCCTCGCCGCCGGATTCGACCACGCCACGCACCACCTCGGCGAGCTGCTCGCGGCGGCGCGCGACCAGCACCAGCCGCGCCGACCCGGCGAGCAGCCGGGCGGTGGCCGCGCCGATGCCCGAGGACGCCCCGGTGATGAGGATGACGCGGGGCGCGGGGGGCGTTCCAGGGTTTGTCATGACGGATTTATGCGCCGCCCGGCTCAACCGTCAACGCGCACCACCGCGATGCGGTCGAGGGGCTCGCGTTCGACCACCACGACCTCGTCGCCTTTTTCAAGCAGACCGACCTCTCGGGCGTGGGCAATCGCCCCGGCGATGGGGTCGATTCCGTAGCCCACCACCGGATGCACGCCCCAGGCCAGGGCCGCGCGGCGCGCCTCGGCTGGATCGGCACAGGCGGCGATGATCGGGGTGCGGCTGCGCCGGGCGCTGAGCATGCTGAGCAACTGTAGGTCCGCCCCACCGACCACGATGGCGGCGGCACGGCGTTCATCCGCCAACACGGTGGCGGCGCGGCCCAGGGCGGACACCGCCCTCGGGACCACAGCCGGGTCGCGGTGCTGGTCCACCGCCACCAGATACGCGGAGCGCTCCGCCACCACGGCGATGCGCGCCATGGTGGATACGGCTTCGAGCGGATTGATGCCGCTGGCGGTCTCACCCGAGAGCATCACCGCATCCGTGCCATCGAGGATGGCATTGGCGATGTCGGTGGTCTCGGCCCGGGTGGGCAGCGGGAACTCGATCATCGATTCGAGCATCTGGGTCGCGGTGATGGCGAAGCAGCCCTGGCGGTTGGCGGCGCGGATCAGGTCCTTTTGCACCGTGGGCAGCCATTCGGCGCTGATCTCGATGCCGAGGTCGCCGCGCGCCACCATGATGCCGTCGCTCACGGCGCTAATCGCCGCGATGTCCTCCACCGCCTCGGGCAACTCGATTTTGGCGATGATCTGCTGCTGTCCGCCAAGGGCGGTGATGCGCGCCCGCAGGTCGATCATGTCGGCGGCGACATGGACAAAGGACAACGCCACCAGGTCCACCTGGTTGGCCACGGCCCAGGCCAGGTCGGTGATGTCCTTGTCGCTCAGAGCCGGGGCGCTGACCCGCACGCCGGGCAGGTTGATGCCCTTCTTCTCTTTCAGCAGGCCGCCGACTTCGATCAGGCAATGAACCTCATCGCCCTCGACCCGCTCGACGCGCAGGCGCATTTTTCCGTCGTCCACGAGCAGCGGGTCCCCGGCCTTCACGTCGTTGATCAGTCCGGCATAGACGCAACCGACGCGTTCGGCGGTGCCGGCGGGGCAGGGGGCCACGGTGACCACGGTGCGCGCTCCGGCGACCCAGGTAACAGGCTTGCCATCAGCCAGACGACCGGTGCGAATCTTGGGTCCCTGGAGGTCGGCGAGCACCGCCACCGTCAGGCCCAGGCGGGTCGCCGTGGCACGAACCAGTTCCAGGTTGGCGGTATGGCTGGCGTGATCGCCATGGGACAGGTTGAGGCGCACGGTGTCCACGCCAGCGGTGATCAGGCTGCTTAAAACCGTGGGCGTGGCCGAGGCTGGGCCAATGGTGGCGATGATTTTGGTGCGTTTGTGCATGAATCGTTCCCGCAGGACGCTACCACAGGAATCGTCGCTGCGCCAGAGTCGCGCCAAGATCGGGTGCCGGCCGGGCCTCCAGTTGCGCGTTCCGCGTTCTGCGTTTCGCGTTACCACAGCGCCATGACCCCCATCCCTGTCGCCGTGCTCGGCGCCACCGGTTATGCCGGCGAAGGCGCCCTCCGCATCCTGCTCAATCATCCTGGTTTCACCGTGGTTCACGCTGGTAGCGACCGCCTGTTCGGCAAGCCGCTGGCCGAGGCGGTGCCCTCATTCCTGGGCGAGACCGATCTGATCCTGTGCCCCGACACGGCCGCCGCGATCCGCGCCAGCGGGGCCCGGGCGGTGGTGCTGGCCAAGAAAAGCCCCGAGGTCACCAAGGTGGTGCCCGAGCTGCTCGCCGCGGGCTGCCGCCTGGTGGATGTGGGCGCCGAGTTTCGCCTGCGCGAACCGGCTTCCTACCAGAAGTGGTACAAGGAGGACCACGCCTGCCCCGAACTGCTGGGCGAAGCGGTCTATGGCCTGAGCGAGGTCCGCACCGAGGCCATCCGCAACGCGCGGGTGGTGGGCAATCCTGGCTGCTACCCGACCAGCGTGCTGCTGCCGCTGATCCCGTTGCTCTCTTCGGGTCTTGCCAACCCTACGGCGCCGATCACCTCGATCAGCTTCAGCGGCGTCTCGGGTGCAGGCAAGAAGTTCGTCGAGTCGAACAACAACCTGTTTTACGCCCTCAACGAAAACCTGCACAGCTACAAACCCGTGGGCCACCAGCACACCGGCGAAATCGACCAGGAGCTGTCCGCAGCGGCAGGCCAGGCGGTGCATTGCACCTTCGTGCCGCACCTCGCGCCGATCACGCGCGGCATCCACAGCACGATCACGCTGACGGTGAAGGACGGCACCAGTCTTGATCGGGTGTTCGAGACGTGGCGCGCATTCTATCACAACCGGGTGTTCGTGCGCGTGCGTCCGACGCCCAAGGATGTCGAGGTGCTCAATGTCGCCGGTACCAACTTCGCCGACTTCAGCGCCGCGCTCGATGGGCGCACGCTGATCATCACCAGCGTCATCGACAACCTGGTCAAGGGCGCCAGCGGCCAGGCGGTGCAGAATCTCAACCTCATGCATGGCTACCCCGAGGACACCGGGCTGCTGCGCCGGGGGATGTGATGCGGTCGCTGCTGGCCTGCTGCGTGGCGTTCGCTCTCGCCGGTTGCCTGCCCCGTGGCGGCGAGGTCGATGCGCTCACGGATGCCCAGGTGGATGCGGCGCGCACGCGCTCGCCCGACGTGACCCGGGCCCAGCTGGAACGAGGGCGGCGGCTCGCCCTCGTCCACTGTGGCGATTGCCATGCGGTGCCGGCGCCCAGGGACCAGCGCGCGGAGCAATGGCCTGAGACGATCGCACGCATGGCCGGTCGTGCCGGGCTGGCGGAGGTCCAGGACCGCGAGGCCGTGGCTCGCTTCTACGTCGCCGCCGCGCCCTGATCGCGATGGGATCGTGGCCTGCCGGGGTACCGGCGCTCGTTCCGGTGTATAACCATGTTGCCACCGTTGCCGCCGTGGTGTCGGGGCTGCGCGCCTTGGGGGCGCCGTACATCCTGGTGGTGGACGATGGCTCTACCGATGGCAGCGGCGCCGCTGCCGGGGCCGATGCGTTATTGACGTTTCCCCACAACCGGGGCAAGGGCGCTGCGCTGCGCTGCGGCCTCGACCACCTTGCTGCCGCTGGTTGGGTGTGTGCGCTGACCTGCGATGCGGACCTGCAGCATCCGCCGGCCGAGGCCCTGCGCCTGGCCACGGCGGCGGTGGCGGATCCGGCCGCGCTGTGGTTGGGACGGCGCGACATGAGAGCCGCGCCGTGGGCCAGTCGCATCGGTCGTTTCTGGACCGGCTTCGCCACCTGGGCGGTGTGCGGACGCTGGACGGTGGACAACCAGACCGGCCTGCGTGTCTATCCGCTACCGGTGGCGGCGCGCCTGCCGGTGCGCGCCGGGCGCTACGCCTACGAGGTCGAGAGCTGCGTGCGCGCGGTGTGGGCCGGCGTCGCGGTGCGCGAGCTGGTGGTGGCGGTGGCCTATCCCGCCGACCGCGTCAGCCACTTTGCGGGTTGGCGCGATTCCTGGCGGGCCACCGCCGTCGTCCTGCGCCTGTTCGTGCGGCGCCTGCTGCCCTGGCCCCATGCGCCCGGCGGCGGCGGCGGGGCCTGGGCGCCGCCGCCGGGGTCGCGCCCCTCCCGGGCCTGCAACTCGTCGCCGCGACGTGGCTGGCGCGGGCGCTGCGTGTCAATCCGGCGCTCGCGGAACTAGCCTCGAACATCTCGGTGGGTCCGCTGCTTGCCGCGTGGTTCGCCGTTGAAATCGGCCTCGGCCACGTCCTGCGCACCGGCGCCTGGCCGGACCTCGCCGCACTCGTGCCTGATTTCGAACAACGTGGCTGGGGGTGAGTGGTGCGTGGTTGGGGACTGCAGCGCAATGCGTGGTGATGGTATTGTCCGGCACCGGATGGGTGATCCGCAGCGGCACCGCAATGCATTGTCCCCCAACCACCAACTGCGACCGGCAGGCCGATGCCACGTCTCGCTGCCGCCGTGCTGCGCACGTCCATGGGTAATGCCGACGCGACCCTGGCGGCTGCGGGCCTAGTTGCCGGCCGCCGGCTTCTGAGGTAGCGTATCCTGTGGGGATCCCTATTTCCGGCGGAAGGAGCAACATGCGTCGTGGCCATATCGTCGTGCTTGCCCTCACGCGAGGGATAGGGATTTTAGACTCATCCCGGTTCGGATCAGCCTGAGCATGTCGTCGCGACCACACCGGTTCCTGCTCTTTGGCCTGCTTGCCGCCAGCGTGCTGGTCCTGGGCCTGAGTGTCGCCTGGTGGCAGGTGCGCGAGGCGGAGCGGCAGAATCGCGCCCACGCGGTGGATCAGGCTGAGCTGGTCGCTGCGAGCATCAATGTCGACCTGGTGCAGACGCTGTCCGGCAGCAGCGCAGATCTCGACCGGCCGGCCTACATGCGGCTCAAGGACGCGTTGCGCACCATCCGTGCCCAGGATCCGCGCAACCGTTCGGTCTATCTGGTGCAGCGCAGGACGGATGGCGGGTTCGCCGTCCTGGTCGACAGCGAGCCGGCGGAATCCCCCGACTGCTCGCCCCCTGGTCAGGAGTACATCGACCCCACCGGCGCCTGCGGTCGGGTTTTCTCCTCGCGTGTGCCTTGGGTCGCTGACCCGACCACTGAAGCCGCGGGTCCCCTCGTCTCCGTTCTGGTTCAGATCCGCGATTCGCAGGGCGTCGTGGCGGTGCTGGGCATGGACCGCGATGCCCGCGACTGGCGCCGCGCTCTGGTCGACGCTGCCTTGCCGCCCGGCTTGGCGACGCTCGCCCTGCTTGCCCTGCTCGTCGTCGGCTGGTGGCGCTTGGTGCGCAGGACACCACCGCGGTCCAGCCTACGCTGGGAAACGCCGGTGCTTATCGGCGCAGCGGGACTGGTCCTGACCGCGTGCGCCGCGTGCATGACCCGCAGTGACGAGCAGCAACGGCGGGGAGTGGCCTTCCATGTCTTGGCCGAGGCGCGTCATGGGCCGCTCATCTCGTTGTTCCGCACCGTGCGTGATGTGGAACTCGAAGGCCTGGCCACGTTCATCGAAGGCACGGAGGAGGTCACCTCCGCCGCGTTCGAGAGCTATACCCGATACCTGATCCGCAACCCGGCGGTGCAGGCCTGGGAATGGATCCCTGCCGTACCCGCAACTGCGGTGGCGTCCTTTGAGGCTTCGGCCCAGGCCGACGGGCACAGCGGATTCACCATCTGGCAACGCGATGCGCAGGGCGCCCGGGTGCCGGTGTCCGGCCGGAACACGTATTTCCCGGTACATCTGGTGCAACCACACCAGGGCAATCACCACGCGCTCGGATTTGATCTCGGGTCTGAACCGCTGCGCCGCGCCGGACTCGCGACGGCGCAGTCGCTCGGCTTGGCCACGGGTACGGATCCGCTCACCCTGGTACAGGAATCAGGCTCGCAGCAAGGCATGCTGGTCTATCGTCCGGTCTTCGCCCGGGATCAGGCCACGCACCTGCGCGGCTTCGCCCTTGCGGCGCTGCGCTTCGGTGATGCGCTCGCCTGCGCGCCCGCCGATGACCTGGTGGTCACCAACCTCGCTCTGGTCCGACCCGACGGCGGCAGCGTGCTCCTCGCCGGACCGCCCACTCAGCCCGGCGGCCTGCGCGTCGAGCACCCGATCTTCGCCTTCGGCCAGACCTTCATCGCCTCAGCGCAGCCTGGTCCGGAGTTCCAGCGCCAGCACCCGCTGTGGGCCTGGGAAATAGTGGCTGGCGTTGGTGCCAGCCTCAGCATCGCTCTTGCTCTCCTCGCCCGAATCATCGTACGCGACCGCACCTGGCTCGAAGCCCAGGTGCAGGAGCGCACCCAGGCCCTGGTGGACGAACAGGAGCGCTTGGCCGGCATCATCTTCGGGACCAATGCCGGTACGTGGGAATGGAATATCCAGACCGGAGAGACCCAGTTCAACGAACGGTGGGCGGAGATCGTCGGGTACACGCTGGCGGAATTGGCACCGATCTCGATCGACACCTGGACGCGGTTGGTCCATCCCGACGACAGTGCCGAAAGCACCCGCCGCCTGCACGCCCACTTGGCGGGCGACATCGCGGTCTACACCTGCGATTGTCGGATGCGGCACAAGGACGGTTCGTGGGTATGGGTCCACGATTGCGGGCGGGTGGTGAAACGCAGCAGCGACGGCAGGCCGCTGATCATGCGTGGTTCCCACTTGGACATTACCGAACGC
>JBILDK010000271.1:0-4477 GCA_044352625.1 Planctomycetota bacterium | reverse complement strand
GCCCAGGCAGACGGTGTAGGCGGCGAGATACAACCAGAGCACCAGGTTGGTGCAGGCCAGGATCGGCACCGCACCGACCGACATGAGGAAGCCCACCGTGCCCCAGGGACCAAGGGTGCGCAGCAGGTGCAGCGGTTGGCGACACCACACGACGTGGGTGACCACATAGCCCTTGAGCCAGCGCGAGCGCTGACGCAGCCAATTGCCGACGCGGCTGTTGGCTTCCTCCCAGGTGACGCTTTCCAGGATTTCGGTGCGTTCGCCGGCGATGTACAGGCGCACGCCCAGGTCACAGTCCTCGGTGACATTGAACGGATCCCAACCGCCGAGCCGATGCAGCGCCGGGGTACGGAAATGGTTCGAGGTGCCGCCCAATGGGATCGGCAGACCGAGCCGCACCAGGCCGCGCAGGTAACGCCGGAACCATTGATTGTATTCCAGCGCAAACCAACGCGTGAGCAGGTTCTGGCTGTGGTTGTGGTAGGCGAGCTGGGCCTGGAGGCACGACACCCGCTCGGGCAGCCGGGCGAAGGCCGCCACCGCCTGCTTGAGCTGGCCACTGTGCGGGCGGTCCTCGGCGTCATAGATCACCGTGTACACGCCGCGCGCGCGCATCAGCCCGTGGTTGCAGGCCCGCGGCTTGGTCTTGGGCTGGGCCTGGGGCACGATGACCACTTCGGCCCAGTCGGGGATGCCGGCGGCTTCGAGGGCGCCGAGGGTCTCCTGGTCGTCGGCTTCCAGCAGAAACTTAACATCGAGCCGATCGCGCGGGTAATCCAGGGCGGCGAGACTGGTCAGGATATTGGAGGCCACGGCGCGTTCGCGGTACAGCGGCACCAGCACGGTGTAGAGCGGCCAGCCCCCCTCCGGTTCGGCGGGTGACGTGGTGTGCAGCCCGGGTTTACCCCCGGCGACGAGCGCGAGTAGACGAAAGGCGATGGCCCCCAGATAGACGGCGCACAGCACCGCGGTCACCACCGCCAGCGCCACCAGACGGTCGTACACCACCAGATGCAGCGCCGCGATCAACGCCGCGCCCACCAGCGGCTCCTGGCCGGCGGGTACTGGCTTGGCCCAACGCCCGCCGACCAGGGCCGCGCCCACGGCGGCGCTCCACAAACCGGCCTGGACCAGGATGGGGTGAGCAAACCACCAGATCAGCAGCGTCGAGGAGGTGCCCAAGGCCTCGCGAGCGGCCGCGCCCCCCGGGAGACACATGCCGACCAGCGTTGCGCCCAGCACGGCGGCGAGCGCACCGATGACGACCCACAGCCAGGACACGGTGCGCAGGGCGCAGGTGGCGAGGTGGCTGTCGCGATAGGCGACCACCAGGGGATCGCGACCGTGGGGATCCAGGGCCAGACGCGTGGTGGTACCGCTCATGGTTCCACCACCTCGACCACGCGCCCGGTGGCGGTGTGGGCAAAACGCAGGTGCCAGCAACGCCAGCCAGCCAAGGCCGGGGCCACTCGCTCCGACCACTCGATGACCGCCACCGCGCCAGTCTCCATCAGGTCCTCAAACCCCAGACCGGCGAGGTCGCCGGGCCCGGATAATCGATAGGCATCAAGGTGGAGCATGGGTGGCTGGCAATCATACTGATGAAGCAGGGTGAACGTTGGGGAGGACACCGCCAGCGGGTCACCACCCAGGTTCGCCACCAGGGCTCTGGTGAAGGTGGTCTTGCCGGCGCCCAAGGGCCCGTCGAGGCGCAGCACATCGCCTGGAACCAGGCGCGGCGCGAGCGACTGGGCCAGGGCCGCAGTGGCGGCTTCGTCAGGTAGATCCACGGCGGGCATGGCCCCACGCTGGAGCTGCGCCGGGCAGCAGCAAGCGAGGCTTGACCCGGGTCCAGCATCCGGAAGGTCCCTCACGCCGGAGGACGGTGGGGGGAGAAGTCCCAGCCGCGAACCCTCGCGGGTCCAGGATGCCGAAGGAGTCACGCTCTCAGGCCAAAGGACCTCCACCCGACGGCACCCTGGAAAGCGCTGGGTCACCAGCCACCGACGGAGTCACGCTCTCAGGTCACCAGACGGGGGAACACCGGCCGCGCATCGCGGCGAAGGATTCCCCATGAGCCCTGCTCCCGGCCTCGTCACGTCCGCCCATCCCGACCGCTTCGCCGACCGCCATCTCGGCCCGGATGCGACCCAGATCGCGGCCATGCTCAGGGTCACCGGGCACGCCAGCCTGGAGGCGCTGATTGATGCCACGGTGCCCGCTGCGATCCGCCGCGCACCCCTCGGCAACCCCCTGCCCGAAGCTGCCCACGAACACCAGGCGCTGGCGGAACTGCGCGCCATCGCGGCTGAGAACCGCGTGCTGCGCTCGTTCCTGGGTGGCGGCTATCATGGCACCTTCACCCCGCCGGTGATCCAGCGCTGCATCTTCGAGAATCCGGGCTGGTACACCCAATACACCCCGTATCAGGCCGAGATCAGCCAGGGCCGTCTCGAATCGCTGCTCAATTTCCAGACCCTCATCAGCGACCTCACCGGGCTGCCCATCGCCAATGCCTCGCTGCTCGATGAGGCCACCGCAGCCGCTGAGGCCTTGCACCTGTGCGTGGCGGCGCGGCCCGACCGCCCAGTGTTCCGCATCGCGGCCAACACCCACCCGCGCACCATCGCGGTGGTCCGCACCCGGGCCGAGGCCCTGGACATCCACGTGGTGGTCGAGGCGGAACCCGCCGCCGGCGCGGACACCTGCGGCGTGCTGCTCTCGTATCCCGGGGCCGACGGCCTGATCGAGGATCCCAGCGCCGCGATCAGCGCTGCGCACGCGGCCGGCGCGGTGGTGGCGGTGGCCTGCGATCTGCTGGCGCTGTGCCTGCTGACATCCCCCGGAGCCCTGGGGGCCGACATCGCCTTGGGCTCGGCCCAGCGTTTTGGCGTCCCCCTCGGTTTCGGCGGCCCCCACGCGGCGTTCTTCGCCGTGCGCGAGGAGTGGAAGCGTTCCATCCCCGGCCGCCTTGTCGGCGTGTCCAAGGACCGCCACGGCAATCCCGCGTTACGGCTGTCGCTGCAGACCCGTGAACAACATATTCGCCGTGACAAGGCGACCTCGAACATCTGCACCGCCCAGGCGCTGCTCGCCAACATGGCGGCGATGTATGCGGTCTATCACGGCCCCGACGGCCTGCGCCGCATCGCCACCCACACCGCGACCCTGGCCGCGACCCTGGCTGCCGGCGCCAAGGCCGCTGGCTTGACCACGACGACCGCGTTCTTCGACACGGTCCGCATCCAGGTCCCCGATGCCGCCTCCGCCGTAGCCCGCGCGCTCGCCGCCGGCTTCAACATCCGCCGCGAGGCCAACGACGCGGTGGTGGTCGCGCTTGATGAGACGGCCACCGCATCCGAAATCGTTGCGCTCGCCGAAGCCATCGCCGGCAAGCCCATCGACCGTTCCGCGTGCCGCGTGCCGCGTGCCGCATTGCCCGACTCCCTCTTGCGCAGCGACGTGATTCTGACCGCATCAGTCTTCAACACCCACCACACCGAAACCGCGCTGATGCGCTACGCCAAGCGCCTGGAAAACCGCGACCTGTCCCTGGCCCACGGCATGATCCCGCTGGGCTCGTGCACCATGAAGCTCAACGCCGCGGCTGAGATGTATCCGGTGTCCTTCCCCGGCTTCAGCACTCTGCACCCGCACGCGCCAGCCGACCAGGCGCGGGGCTATGCGCGCATCGCCGACGAACTCAGCTCCTGGCTCGGCCACATCACCGGATTGCCCGCAGTGTCGCTCGAACCCAATGCCGGCAGCCAGGGCGAATATGCCGGGCTGCTCGCCATCCGCGCCTGGCAAAAGGGCCGTGGCCAAGGTCATCGCGCCGCCTGCCTCATCCCCGCCAGCGCCCACGGGACCAACCCGGCCTCGGCGGTGATGGCGGGGTTCAACGTGGTGCCGGTGGCCTGCGATGCCCAGGGCAACGTGGACGTGGCCGACCTGCGCGCCAAGGCTGCGGCCCACGCCGATGACCTCGCCTGCCTGATGCTGACCTACCCCTCGACCCACGGCGTGTTCGAGGACAGCGTGCGTGAGATCTGCGCCATCATCCATCAGCACGGTGGTCAGGTCTACATGGATGGCGCGAACATGAACGCCCAGGTGGGCCTCACCAGTCCGGGCACCATCGGGGCCGATGTCTGCCACCTGAATCTGCATAAAACCTTCGCCATCCCCCACGGCGGTGGCGGACCCGGCATGGGCCCGATCTGCTGCGGCGAACACCTGCGCCCCTACCTGCCTGGTGCCGGCAGCGTCGGCCCGGTCAGCCAGGCTGACCTGGGCAGCGCTTCGATCCTGCTCATCTCGTGGACCTACATCCGCCTGCTCGGGGCCGCCGGCCTGACCCAGGCCACGCGCCTCGCCATCCTCAACGCCAACTACATTGCCGCGCGGCTGCGCCCGCATTATCCGGTGCTCTACACCGGGCCCAACGGCACCGTGGCCCACGAATGCATCCTCGACC